>CAYREN010000266.1:0-7024 GCA_964423255.1 uncultured Roseivirgaceae bacterium
CTCATTTTTTGCTTCTTCTGGCAAGATCAAGTAGATTATTGGTGCCATCCCACCCAATGTAAATGCGAGATATGCGCCAGCATTTCTGGCCTTTTTCCAATAAACTCCAAATCCAATACTGATCAATGCACCCGGTAAAAATAGCATCCCTGTCATCTGTAAATAAAAGTATAAATAACCCTCAAGCTTATGGAACAGTGACCACCAAATTATAAATATCATCACTGCCGTGACAGTAATGCGACTTACTAAGAGTTGCTTTTCAGAACTCATTTCTTTTTTGGTGATAAATTTTACCACAACACCAATGATATCTTGTGATACTACCGAACTCCAAGACAATAAATAACTCGCATAAGTTGACATAGAAGCCGCCAAAAGTCCGGCAAAAATCAGTCCCAAAATCCCAGGAGGAACAATTTCTCGAATCAATAATGGTAAAGCATCCAAACCATCGACAGGTTCAGTAAAATAAGCAAATGCCATAATTCCCCAGAAGAGCGGTAGAATTCCTCTAAACAAAAACATTATTCCAGACCACTTATAAATTTTCATCCCGGTTTTTGCGTCTTTGGAGGAAAACAGCCTCAATGCTATCGCTTGCCAGGCAACAAGAATTGCCGTCCACGTTAGTATTTGCCATATTATAAATCCAATGCCAAACTCGCTCCCAAACATGTTCGGGAAAAATGGATTAATGCCCGTTTCACCAAGTTTAGTCTCCACAGCAACAACAATATTATTCCAACCGATAACGTATACTCCATAAACAGTAAGGAATACCATTCCAAAACTTAGCAATATATATTGGATATAGTTAGTGATGATTACTGAAACCATCCCACCTAAAAGTGTATAAACTAATACCATTGTCAATAGCAATACCATCGTCACCAACACATATTCTTCAGGGATGCCGCTGACAGTATTTATAAATTTTGCCTCCACACCAGGAAATACACCGAAATTTAATATACCACCTATTGCCATCAAAACTCCCACATACAGCCTGACACCCTTGCTAAATCTTCTTGAAAAAAATTCAGGAATAGTCATAATTTTCATTTCGAGGAGTGGCTTTATTATAAAACCAGTTTTCCCCAGAAAAAAGTAAACGAGCATTGGAGGAACAGCTACAATCAAACTGGAAAAACCAGCTTTATATCCAAGTTCTGCATAATAAACATAGGTGATCATGCCAATTTCTGTACACATCATAGAAATCAGGCCCAGGTTAAAACCCATAGTCCTGTCTGCTACAAGATAGTCTCCTATCCCACCGACATACTTTTTCATTAAAATACCAGATAGAAATACCAGAGCGATATAAAGGGCTATTATCCCTAAATCAAAAAAATTGAAATACATAATTTTAGGTTAGGTTTAAGAGAAGACTCTGTGGTCTTGCATTTGAAGTTAAATATTTGGGTTCGAATAATTAAAAATTATTCGGGACGTAAAGTTGAAATTTATATTCAATTATCCAAATCTGAAACAGATATTTCGGGATTGATTGACGAGAAAAAATGATGGATGATATTTTGAAAAAGGGAGATGAATTAAATATTGTCAATTAGAACCATATAGATAAAAAAAACCACACAAACAGACTTATCAATTTGAGCGGTTTTTACATTTTCAAATGTTGATTATAGATCAAATAACATCCGATACGCCCGGTATTGGGAATGGGTAAATCCCATCCTCATTTGGTACTATTGGTGGTGTAGTATTGCTCCTTATGCCTTCTGGAGCTAGTATTATTTCAGAATTTATTGCGTCTTCCCAGGTAACTTCTTTGCCAGAGTGTGCAGCCATTCGACCCATAATTGCAGCCATGGTGCTCTTTGCTCCATATTCTGTGTTGTTTAAGGGAATGTCCTTTTCAATGGCTTCAAACAATTTATCGTGTTCTATTTGATAGGGGTTTGGATTTTCCTTGTTTCTATACCTCCATAATTTATTACCAGATAGATCTTTAAGTCCCAATCTCATATCGGCGGTTCCTTTCGTCCCCTGAAAAACTGCAGAACTTCTTCTAAATGCATTGCTGACAGCTCTTACCTGACCATTGATAATCGAGCCATCTTCATAGGTATATTCAATATAAAAATGGTCAAATACATCTCCTGTATCTGGCCCTTTAACAGCAGCTCTACCTCCCATACCCTGGGCTTTTACCGGGTATGCACCTTTTATCCAATTCATAATATCTGTATGATGAATATTTAGGCCGGCTGGCCCCCCCGCCCAAAGCCAATTAAAATAGTGATAATTTTTAACCTGAAACTCTAATTCCGTTTTTACTCTTGTTCTTGGAACTACATCATATTGCCCTCTCATAAAGTAACATGTACTCGATACGATATCACCAATCTCCCCGTCATGAATCCTTTTTACCATTTCCATGATTCCCGGATCATACCTGTTTTGCAGCCCAACAACTACTTTTAGATTTTTCTTGGTGGCCAACTCACCAGAGGCAAGAATTTTTCGCAATCCAGGTGCGTCAGAAGCCAATGGTTTTTCCATAAAAACATGCTTGTCTTTATTGATGGCCTCTTCAAAATGCTCCGGCCTAAAACCAGGTGGAGTTGCCAGTAATACTACATCTGAATGAGCTATAACATGTTTATACCCCTCAAACCCGGTAAATCTCATGTCATTCGAAACATCAACTTGACCTTTTATCTCGTCCATGTTTTTCAAATGATTGTAGCTTTGGGTGATTTGATCTTCGAAGACATCAGCCATGGCCACCAATTTGATATTTGACCCTGCCTCCAAAGCCTGTGCAGCGGCGCCAGTTCCTCTTCCTCCGCAACCCACTAAACCTATCTTGATTACATCTGATCCGGCAGCATATGCACTTTGATTTATTGCCAATGGATTGATTAAAATTCCACCCGATATGGCTGCGGTTTGTTTTAAGAATGATCTCCTGTTATTTGAATTTTGCTCTTTCATGATAATATTTTTAACTTTTTTATATTTTATCAGCAAATATTTATGGTTAGCAAAGTAAAGATATTGCTTTAATTTTATATCCCATTTAATTGACTAGTATCAATCTGGTACAATTCAAACTATATATAGCACATTTACTTTATATTTCCTTATTAAGTATAGTAAATACTTCTACAATAGGTCGATTTGTTTGCTTAGCAATTTTTATGCATGATTCATACTCCAATGTAGTGCGTTTATTTCCTGATGGAAGGTTGACTTCTTTAACCTCAACTTCCCCTAAAGATGTTTGAATAGATTTAGATGTGCGCTCTAAAGTCTGTCTGGAAACTGGATAGCTTCTTACCCCAATAGTAGTAGTGTTTTCCAGTAAAATATTCTTGACTTTTTGCAACCTTTTCGCATAGACAAACACAGAAATAAGCACACCAGGACGTCCTTTTTTCATAATAATTTGTGTGAAATAGAAGTCCAGAGCACCGGCCATAGTCAATTTATCCTGAAAATCTATTCCCAATAATTCTGATGACATATCGTCGATATTTGTTTCCACCATAAATATCTCCTCCTCATTGGCACCAGCCTTTTCACAAAGAGATAACCTTAGCACATTGGGGTGTGAAAAATCTTTTTCGCCCGGACCATGACCAATTTTCTTTTCTACGAGAACAGGAATGGAGAATGATGGATTGAGGAATTTCAAAATTGCAGCGCCAGTTGGTGTCGTCATTTCGCCTTGCTCCTCACCGGCATAAGTTGGAATACCCATCAATAGCTCTTTAGTGGCCGGGGCAGGAATCGGCATTCGACCATGATCCATCATCACAAATCCATGCCCTGTACAAATTGAGGTTGAAATGGCTTGCTCAATATCAAGTTTATCCAGAAGAAAGGCAGTGCCCACAATATCCAGGATAGAATCTATGGCACCTACTTCATGAAAATGAATTTTATTAATATCAACACCATGCACTTTTGCTTCTGCCGTTCCGAGTAAAAAAAATATCTTTTTGGCAATGGATTTTGCATTTTCAGTCAATTCCCCACCATCAATAATCTTTTCAATGTCTTTTAAATGCCGATGATGAGAATGACCATGGCTAAGGGAATGACTATGAGCATGATCTTTATATTTGTTTTTATCAAGGATCTTTATGTGTCGACAAGCAATGCCTGCTTTTTCTACTTCAGAAAATTTTACAATCACATTGTCGAGTCCCAGCTTTTCCGGTAACAGTAACAACTCATCGTAGGCATTTGTCAATTCGGCCAAAGCACCGAGAAACATATCGCCGCTAAGACCGGAAAACGCTTCCACTTTCAATAAGCTCATTTTTTAATTATTTATAATCCGAAAGGCAGCCATTGCAGCTCCGTAGCCATTGTCAATATTGACAACCGTGATCCCATTTGCACAACTGGAAAGCATGGAATATAATGCCACCTTTCCTCCTTTACCAATCCCATATCCAATGCTGGCAGGAACAGCGATTATGGGTTGCGGCAACAAACCCCCAACTACTGTTGGCAAAGCCCCCTCAAAGCCTGCAACTACCACGAGTACTTTAAATTTTTTTAATTCTTCAATATTATCCATCAATCGATGCACGCCGGCAACACCAATGTCTTGATATCGAGTTGCTTTTCTTCCTAAATATAGCAGAGTATAGTAAATTTCATCGACCAAAAACTGGTCAGATGTGCCTCCAGATAAAACTGCTACTTCATTTCCAATCAACTCTTTAGGGAATTCTCCGACAAGCAATATTTCGGAGACAGGATCATAAAAATTGGGTTTAAACTTCTCACAAAGAACATTTGCTTTTTCTTCCTGGACCCTGGTGATTAGCGTACTTTTCTTGTTTTTTTGGTAATCTTCGATTATTGCATCTAGCTGTTTTACAGTTTTAGAAGCACCAAAGACAACCTCCTGAAATCCAATTCGATCTTCACGCTGATAGTCTATTCTGAAATTTTTACTCACACTATTGCCCTGTTTAATTTACCTGAAATCAATCCTTCTTCATCAATCTCATATTTCTCAAATCCTATATCGTTAATATTTTTTCTGATAATCACCTTGCTCAATTTCAATTTATCTATATCAATGGCCGGAACTTCAATTTTCGCTAGCTTTCCAAAATGCCGTACTCTTACCTCTTCAAATCCTAGTGCATTCAACATATTTTCTGCTTCTTCAATTTGCCATAGTTTCTCCAGTGTAACTTCTTGGCCATAAGGAATTCTGCTGCTCAAGCATGGGCTGGCAGGCTTGTCCCAAATCGGCAATCCAAAATTAAATGCCATTTCTCGAATATCACTTTTACTGAAATTGCAATCTGCCAAAGGTTTCAAAACCTTGAATTCAGTTGCAGCCTTGATCCCTGGTCTGTAATCTCCCAGATCATCAAAATTCTGACCATTCAGAATGGTAGAATCGGGATACTTCTTAGCAATAAGCCTTAACTCATCATACAAAGTGAATTTACAGAAATAACATCTGTCAATAGGATTTGAAGCATAATTCACATTTTCCAATTCCTTAGTATAAATTATCTTAAGGTTTATATCGAACTCCTTGCAAAAAGACTTTCCGATTTCCAGGTCTTTCCGCTTTAAGCTTGGAGAATCAGCTATGACAGCAATTACATTTTCTTTGCCAAGAAACTTCCTTGCTAAAAAAGCCACAAGGCATGAATCGACACCGCCGGAAAAAGCGACAATTACCTGAGAACAGTTTTCTCCAAACCATTTTTCTATTATTGGTAGTTTACTCATGTTCTGATTCAAACTCATTTTTCCTTTATTTGTAACCCTTAGCAAAGGTGGTTTATTAACTAATAATAATCAATAAAAGTTTATTGACATCCAGTGTTTTGATTTCAGCGCATCCCACTGAATAATATGTTAAATCTAAAATTTGTGAAATTTATGAAGCTACGACTCAATACAATTCATATTCCAATAATCGGCATTCTATTTTTCCATTATAAAACGGCAATCTTCTCTTTGTGCGCAATCCTACTTTCTTGCCCAAATCTAAATTTCCTGTAAAAATATATCCAAAATATCCCTTGCATTTTTGTTTAAAAAAATCGCCAATTTGCTTATACGTCAATTCGAGTTGATCAATTTCACCCATGCGCTCGCCATACTCTGGATTAAAAACCACTACTCCTCCCCCTTCAGGAATTTCGGTATCTTCAAAAGGGCAAGTCTGGAAATCTATTAAATGATCAACCCCAGCATCCTTTGCGTTTTCTCTTGCAGTACCGATGGCTTTCCTGCTTATATCACTTGCTATAATTTTAAAGGAAGGCTTATTAACCTCTTTTTCACTTTCTATTTTGTTTTTCAATTTCTTCCATTCAGAAGCATGATAAAACTTAAGATGCTGAAAACTGTAATTTGTTCTGAATTTTCCAGGAAAATCTCCTATTGCCATCAATGCAGCCTCAATAGCGAGTGTTCCACTACCACACATCGGGTTTACAAATTGGCCAGTCAAATTCCACCTGCTTTCTCTGATAATTGCCGCTGCCAAATTTTCCATTATTGGCGCCGGACCTGGGTTTTTTCGATATCCATGCTTAGCAATAGTCTGACCTGAGGTATCAAAATAAAGCTCAACCTCTTCATTCATCCAATACATAAATATTACTGCCTGATCTTTACTTGATCCAGTGTCTGGTCTTTGATCCATTTTCTCTATAAACCGATCGGCAATTGCATCTTTTAGTTTTAAGTTGCCAAATCTTGTGTCTCGGATAAATTTATTTTTTATAAATGAATCAATGCTAAAAAAACCATCGACATTGAGAATTTCCTCCCAGGCAATTTTCCTGGCATTTTTGTATAAATGATTTGGATGGATAGCACGAAATGAAGCAATATGCCATAATACCCTGTTTGCACAGCGAAGTTTATAATTCAACATCATCACGTCCATAAAAACCCCTGAAATCGTAACTGCCTTGGGATCAGATTTTACAATCTCAAATCCCAGTTCTTCCAATTCATGCGCCAGAGCAATATTAAGCCCTGGCGAGCAAGAGAC
>CAYREN010000267.1:0-7024 GCA_964423255.1 uncultured Roseivirgaceae bacterium
CTATCAAGAAACGGATCGGAACTAATCATTTTAAGTCTCTTGATAAGCTCAATGACTTTCATATTTTGATTGTTGCTTGGTAGAAAGGGATGAAAAACTGACATGCTACTTTCTTCCTCAACTGTTCTCCCTATGGTAAAATAATCTATAGCTTCAATATGTAGATCGAATGATTTCAAATAACCGGAATTTTGAGTTATTTGATCCATATCCCATTTCATGTCATTTTGTATAAGTAGGTGATTGAAAGCTACTTGATCGTCTTTTGTTTCTGAACATTGGTTTAAAAAATGTTTATAGAAAGTTAAAACCTTATCATTACTTTGAAAAATAATAAACCCTGTACAAAGCGTGAACTTCCATTTAGCCAATACATCTTCAGGAATGCCATATTCTGTTGATATTTGAATGTCGAATTTTGGATTAATAATAGGTTCTAATTTTGGATTAACCCAAATAGCATCAGCATCAGTTTGAATGATACTTTTACCTTTTTGCAATAGATCATAAATAACGTTAAATCTCCATACAACAATTTTATTGAAATTACTTGTCGGCTTTCCTATATGAATTGTTTTAATTGACTTTTTTGAAATATAATCGTCGCTTTCTTTGTCAATTGTAATTACCCGCAAAATCGATGTATAGTTCGACTGCTCAAAATAGTGAAACCATAAATCAAATATTTTAAGGTAATTCTTATTAACCATCGTAATGATAAGATAATTCTGTAAAATATTTTCTTCTTCTGTTAATGGTTTATCTTCAAACTTTGTATTACTCATATATTGTTTAATTAAGCGGCATAGATTTTTTTTTAACTAAGCCTAAAAAAAAAATAATGGATTATTTATAGGTTTTGTAAAAAAATAATGAGGCAAATATAGTATAAGAGAAAGAATTATCAACCCAAAATCTCATCGACTATTCTCAATTTCTCGTACCAGTCAAATGAAAAAGTTGATCCGGATTCTATTAAATAATTAATCATAACTTTGCTTTTTTCCAGAACATTATGTGTACTTAGAGGGTCACCGCTTTCATGATATACCAATCCTTCTTCAAATAGTAGGTCTGAAATCATTTGCAGATATTGTTCACTAAATTTAAGATCGTTTTTTAGATAATTCAATATATTATCGGCACTTTCAGACTTTAAAACTTTTGAATCTAAACCAAACATTCCTTCATACACATCATCAATTTTTTTTAGTGCATCATCATTCTTGCCTTCATTTTTCAACCCAACAATCAAACTCATGAATTTGCCAAATTCATCAATCATTCGCAATACAAAATCTCTTCGTATCATCTGAATTTGCTACAAGTATTTTTTTGTTTGTTCTGCCAATAAAATTGAAATCAGGATATTTTCTGCCGTATCGTGGTCATAGGATGAAAGTGCACCCCTCAATTTATTTTGCTTTTCATCACTTGCAATGTCCGCATTAATTATTGTCACTACCTCCTTGTATTGGGCAATTTTTAATTCATTTTCGAGAGCTTGAATAATTACCGATTTAAACGGTGCCTCCTTTGCCTCCTTCACGTCTTCTGGTAGTCCAAACAATTCTAACTCATCTATTGAAATTAGCAATATTTCTTTGCTCTGTTTCTTACATGTATCCATCATGTTTTTCGATCCTTTCGCTTCCCTCAGTGCCCAACTACTTTGATCATATTTTACTTTTTCGATCTGTTTAATTTTTTGATTGTCAACTCCAAACAAGCGTTCCAAAATAATTATGGCACTTGATTTCCATGCTTCAAGATCAAAATCTTCTGCACTAAGTTTCTCAATTTGCTTTTGTAAAAGCTGAATTTCCTTCTTTTTAGTCATGCTTCTTTTCTTTATCGATGATACTTCAAAAATTATTTTTTAAACATCGGTTTATTCCCATAGGTTAAAAAACGCCATACCCATTCTATAGGTCCATAGTAAAATTGCTTGGTCCAAAAATGACTAAATAACAATATAACGATCCATATTACTAAAACTGCTTCCATTTGCCATATTCGATCCACGGTCCCGTACATCCCAAATCCATGACCATAAAATATGGTAGTACAAATTAAAGTCATTAATATATAATTTGTAAATGCCAATCTGCCTACGTTTGCCAACAGTTTCATTTTTATATATTTTGAAAAAAGTAAGATAATAGCTAAATAGCCCAATGCCACAAACAAGCTCCCGTAATAATTCCACTGCCAACCGAAAAACATTGAATACTCCATACTCCAATCATGAGCAAAATTTTTATTTACGCCTATCATTGTCAATGCAAAACCAATTGGCAGGGCGACAACAATCATTATAACATATATTTTTTTACTTAAGTTGCCGCTAAGTAGCCCCAATTTAAAAAAGCTCATTCCCAAAAGCATCATGGCAAAAATCCGCCATCCGTACCACACTAAAAAAATAAAAGATTCCATTTTAAATGTTTCAGGTATTCTCCATACCAATTGCTCACTGAAACTTCCGGTAAGCAAATTAATTTCTGCATTAATTGATTCAGTCCCCGGAGCCCATATTTCATTTAATCTGTTGGTGGCCTCGGGTGGCCATAGCTCCATTGATCTACCAAATAACCAGTAGTTGAAAGAGGGTACAAAAAATATAATCAACCCAAGTGGTAGTAAAACCCAAGGCGATATCCTTCTCAATAAAAAAGCCAATGCTCCACATGCAGCAAATGCAACCAAAATATCTCCATGCCAAAACAAATATCCATGGATTAGGCCAAATGTAAATAGCCAAAACAATCGACGAAAATAAAATCGTGCCGGTATATATCCTTTTTGCTCAACATGCTCAACAAATAGCAGAATCCCTGCACCAAAGATCATTGAGAAAATTGAAATAAATTTTTGATCTGCCAGAAGATGACTCAATAGCCAAACCGTTTTGTTTAACCCGGTTAAATCACCAAAAGCACTCGGGTTGATATATGCAGCGGAGATCATCGAAAAACTTTGAATATTCATAACCAAAATACCAAGAACTGCTACACCGCGAAGAATGTCAAGAGATTGAATACGCTCTTTATGTGGAAATAAGGATGTTTTATTCATGTTAATATGAATCGCACTAATAAAATAAAAATTGTTTAGGCTTATTTATAACCAAAAATCATCTGATTGCCACCTTCACCTGTGAGCACAAGTTTACCGTCACCAAATAATGCCTTTATATCCATGTTTAAAACCTCAAAATAAGAACTTTCCAATTCAGACCCTTCAGGGCATTGCATCTTTGTAGAGCTCAATTCACCAATATTGATTGTTCTGCCATCAAGGGAAAAATTACCATTGAATTTATTGCAACCACCAAATCCAGACACTTTATTTCCATTATCAAATTCAATTGTTGGAATAAGCTTTTCAATTCCAACTTCAACACCATTTATTTTTAAATATTCCAGTTTCCAAATTTTATTTTCCAAGTCATCAATATCAATATCTTCAGTAACATCAGTCATCTCAAGAATTTCCACTAATGTGTAATTAAATGTTGAAGCATCTTCTTGCGGGTTTTTAACGTTTTCCTTTTTAACTTTTAATCTATAACTAAAACCAGGTTGATAGTCAAAGCCACTAATTTCGTAATAATGCAATATCCAATTTTCACCAAGGTTTTTCCGAATCAAATAACATTTTTGATCCGATGAGCCTTTGCATTCAGCCTTCTTTGGAGCAACATAAAGTGTGGATGTACAAGAAGACCAAATAATTGATAGCACCAATAATTGAATGGATAACCTAAGTATGTTGTATTGATTAGTCATATCTGTTAAAATTAAATTGTGGTTTTAAGCAATTTGCCGATTTTATTAAAGTTGATTAAATCCTACGATTATTAAAAAATATTAATGGATTATTTGTCTATCCCATTTTTAGGGTTTCACATAATTTATTTCTTTTATATGTATATCTTACGCAAAGAATCAATATACATTGAATTTGCCCAACTATTAATAGAAATATTTATCCCGCCCCATCTTTATAAAATCAACCACAATTTGATTAATAATCTCCTTTATATAACATTATAAAATAAATATTACTATATTTCATATGCGGTTATTCAGTAATCACTTTTTTAAGAACAAGATGACATATCATAATTATTATATAATAATTATGATCACCTGCATTATATATTAAAAAATAAATACTGATTGTACCCACAATATAACCTAACTTATTTCAATGAACTGTCAATTTGAAACCATCCAGTTTGATGCATATGATGGTGTAACTTGTAATCTATTACATGTTATAAATGAAAATATCAAAAAGTGCCCCGTATTGCTGGTTCATGGTGCTGGAGTAAGAGCAAATATATTTAATCCTCCAGTGGAAGATAATATAATTTCTATGCTGGTAAAAGAAGGATACGATGTATGGCTCGAAAACTGGCGAGGAAGTATTGACCTAAAACCCAATCAATGGGATCTGGATCAGGTAGCAATAAATGACCATCCTGCTGCAGTAAAGAAAATTATCAAAATTACTGGTGCAAAAGAAATAAAAGCAATTATCCACTGTCAGGGTAGCACGAGTTTCATGATATCAGCAGTATTGGGCTTGGTTCCTGAGGTAAAAACCATTATTAGTAATGCCGTTTCCCTTCACCCAGTTGTGCCAAGATATGCAGAAATCAAACTCGATTACTACGTGCCTCTGGTAAAACTAATGTTTCCATATCTAAATCCTGCCTGGGGGTTGAAGGCTCCCGATTTCAAATCGAAAATGCTACAATTAATTGTTGCGGCATCTCATTGGGAAAAAGATACGTTGGTAGGAAAATTTGTAAGCTTCACATATGGAGCAGGATTTCCGGCTTTATGGTTACTGGAGAATTTAGATCAGAAAACCATGGATTGGATTCAACATGAATTTGCTGCAGTACCCCTTTCATTTTTTGATCAAATCAGAAGTTGCGTCCACGCAAAAGCATTGGTTCCCGCACATACCGAAGAAGGAAAATATAGTACTTATGTTGATAATCCACCAAAGACGGATGCACGCATTGTGCTATTTGGAGGCGAGCAAAACCTTTGTTTTCTTCCAGACAGCCAAAGGGAAACATTCAATTATCTCGACAGTCTCAATCCTGGATTTCATAAACTTTATATTCTAGATAACTACAGCCACCTCGATGTGTTTTTAGGCAAAAACTCATCAAAAGATATTTTTCCAATTATGATCAAAGAACTAAACCAAAATTGACTATGGCAATTCCAAAACGAGTTAAAAATTATGAAGGGCGCTATGCCCTTGTCGACAATATCCCTTACAAAATGCCAGTGAGTGCCAGAAATTCCCCTGCACTGATGGCAGGATTTTCTTGTGACTGGGAAAAAGCCAATGCTTTACTTCCTGGTAACGAAGTACATGCACTGAAACTACCAAATGGCAGAGGTGCGCTTTTGATTACCGTGATAGATTATATTGATACCAGTATTGGCAAATATATAGAATACAGTATTGCCATAGGTTGCACTCATGGAAGCAAACCTGCGCCACCAATATTAAACACGCTTCTCATGAAAACTTATGGCACCGGACAATATATTATTGACCTTCCTGTGAGTTCTGAAGTTTCCGTAAAAGGCGGTAAAGGAATCTGGGGTATGCCAAAGCACCAGGCGAACTTGGCCTTTAAGGTAACTGACGATGTTGTGAGCAGCCACTATGAAAAAGATGGTCAGTTTGCATTTCGTATTGAAATTGAAAGACCAAAATCTTCCTCTTTTAAAGTTAAAATCGGAACGAATAATTATTGCCAATACCGCAACATGCTCATGGCATCGTATATATATTTTCAAACCAAAGCCAGTGTTAACCTTTTCAGCAAAGCCAAAGCCAATTTGTATATCGGAGATCATCCCAGGGTTTCATTTTTAAGAGATATTGACATCAATCCCGATCCGTTTTTTACCATGTTTATGCCAAAAGCCAATGGCATTCTCGACGACCATTTCGATTGTTGGTTTATGACTTACGATGAGCCCCCAAAAGAAATGCCTGAGGGATTGGAGAGTGTTTATGACCTCAAGCTCAATGAAGACTGGTTGCCTCCACCTTCGATTACAGATTATGAAAAATATAAAATTTAATAATCTTAATATATGGTCTCAAAATACAAATCACATGCACCATGAAAAAACTTCTAAGTCTAAATAAAATACTATTATTTGCCTGCACCTCCATGTACTTTGGCACTGGTTGGTCGCTGGTGTTTTTCTCATTTCCGGGAGCATCTGAACTGACAACGGACAATTATTATCAGCAATTTGTTCCGCAAGTAGAAGCTGCAACAGAATTTTTCACCATCATGACCATGGTGATGATGGTCAGTTGTATAATATTTATAATTGGAGAATGGAGAACCTCCAACAAATTATATCCAATTGTTGTCTTGGTCCTGGTCATTTCAGCCACATTACTCACCATTTATTTCATTTTTGATTATAACGAGCAAATGGCCGCAGGTATCAAGGACCAGGAAATTCTAACTGAGGTGCTCAGAAAGTGGATGAACCTGAATACCATCAGGGTAAGTATATGGACACTACAATGGCTGACATTGGCCATTTATTTCTTTCGCACAGACATAAAAATAAACGTATGAAAAAGTATTTAAATCTAACCGTCATTCTAATTTCCATTGCAACCATCTTTTCCGGATTGTTGCAATTAGTCGTGCCGGGATTTGTTTTGGCCTTTATTGGTGCAAGTATTACAGATACATCGTCACATTTCTTTGCCATCATTGGCATGTTTATGGCAATATTTGGCGGGCTAATGCTACATGCCGTATATAGCCCACAACCACAAAAGCCAGCCATTCTTTGGAGCGCCTTTCAAAAACTCGGTGCTTTTGCAGCTGTGGGTCTCGGTATTTTCACAGGGATATTTACACCAATAGCAGCAGCAGTGGCTTTATTTGATCTGTTTTCAGGTCTGCTATTTCTATATTATCTTAAAAAAGTAGCAAAATGAAACCGGTATG
>CAYREN010000268.1:0-7021 GCA_964423255.1 uncultured Roseivirgaceae bacterium
CAATAATATCTGTGATGATTTAATAATCATTTACAAAGTATTCAACATTTACTTAATTAACATTTTACACTATAAATCCATTCGTGATTATCTGTCTTTATTCCGGTTTTTATTTCTCCCAATTCCTTAAGTATTTTAGTAGAGAAGCTATCAGGACCAGGTTTGGGAAGTTTATAGTCTTTTTCTTCATCACCAATAATCTCAATAGTTGCGATAGTGGCAGCGGTGCCTACTCCAAAAGCTTCATCAAATTCTCCATTTTTGAGTCCTTCTACAATTTCCTTCACAGAAATTTTTCCCTCCTTAACTGTCATGCCCCATTCTCTTGCGATTGTAAGAATACTGTCTCGTGTAATTCCCCACAATACTGAATCCCCTGTTTCAGCTGTCAATAGGGTATTTCCCTTTATAAACATTATGTTCATTGTACCGGCTTCTTCGATATACTGATGTGTAGCACCATCTGTCCAAATCAATTGATCATATCCTTTTTTATTGGCTAGCATTGCCGGATACATTGAACCTCCGTAATTTCCAGCAGCCTTTGCGTATCCAGTACCTCCCTGCACAGCCCTACTATATTTTTTTTCAATTTTTACCTTTAATGGTTTTGAATAGTAAGGGCCTACCGGACAGGTGAAGATGATGTACTTATAGTTTTTTGATGGGCTTACACCAAGGTATTCGTCCATCGCAAAAATAAAGGGACGAATATATAGAGATGTATTTGGCAGTTTTGGGACCCAGCTATTGTCAAGTCGTAATAGTCCAGTCAATCCATTCATCGATATTTCTGCTGGGACTTCAGGGATACATAAGCGTTTGGCAGAGGAGTTAAGCCTTTTAAAATTCATTTCTGGTCTGAAAACAAGCACATCTCCCACTTCATTTTTTTGAGCCTTTAAACCTTCAAATACAGATTGACCATAATGTAAAACAGCCGTACCTGGTGCAAATCTCAATAAATCATAAGGTTCAATTCTATAATCATGCCATGCTCCGTCATAATAATCAGCAATAAACATATGATCAGAAAATACTCTCCCAAAATCAATATTGTTGAAATCAATTTGACTATGCCTGGGTTTTTTGGTTTGATTTATGTCAATTTTTATTTTATCAGTCATATTTTCAATACAAAATGGCATTATCTTCCAAATTATCTGTTCGTGATAATTTGGAAGATAAAAGTATGAAAAATCAATTTAAATATTAGCTATTAATCCCTTGGCTTCCATGGGATCTCCTGGATTTTTAATTCGTGGGCTTGCATTCTAGCCAACACAAATAGATAGTCGGACAATCTGTTGAGATATCGAATAACAATTTCCTCAACATTTTCTAACTCAGAAAGCCCAATAACCAGTCTCTCAGCACGCCTGCAAACCGTACGTGCAATATGGGTATTTGAAACAAGTTGGTGACCTCCGGGGATAATAAAATTTCTCATAGGAGGCAATGATTCATTCATGTGGTCAATTTCCTGTTCGAGAGATAAAATATCATTTTTCTCAAGGTCTGGCTTAAAAACTTTGGATTTACCTGGCTCAGCGGCTAATGATGAACCAACAGTGAATAGCCTAAATTGAATGAGTCTTATAAAAGCGATTCTTTGGTCATTTATTTCCAGGTCGCTAGTTAGTCCAAGAAAAGCATTAAGTTCATCAATGGTACCATATGCATTGATTCGCTCATGGTTTTTTGATACCCGTAAACCACCGAGCAGTGAAGTTTGGCCCTTATCACCTGATTTGGTATATATTTTCATTAAGCACTAGGTTCCTGAACTCCATCGGATCGGTAGATATTTTCATTGATAATATCTGTTTCTATTAAGCCGTCACGGAGTCGAATAATTCTATGGGCATAATGTGCAATGTCGTCTTCATGAGTTACCATTATAATTGTATTACCTCTTTGATGGAGAACATGAAATAATTCCATAAGGTCATTGGAGGTTTTAGAATCAAGATTTCCCGTAGGTTCATCAGCTAAAAGTATGCTTGGATCGTTGACCAATGCTCTGGCAATGGCTACCCTTTGTCGTTGTCCACCAGACAATTCATTGGGGCGATGATCTGCCCTGTCCGCCAGCCCTACACTTTCTAATGTCTCCATGGCTTTTTCAATTCTTTGTGATTTCCCAAAGCCAGCATATATCAATGGTAGTGCTACATTTTCCAGGGCGGTGGCTCTGGGTAATAAATTAAATGTTTGGAACACAAATCCGATTTCTCTATTTCTAATGTCTGCCAATTCGTTTTCAGTCATTTGGCTTACATCTTTGTTGTTTAATATGTAGGTGCCTCGTGTAGGAGTATCTAGGCAGCCAACAATATTCATCAATGTCGATTTCCCAGAACCGGAAGGGCCCATAAAAGCAACATACTCACCTTTGTTAATTTTAATCGAGATGGTTTGCAGAGCATTGACAGTTTGGGTGCCCATTTGGTAAATTTTCGCTATTTCGGAGGTTTCAATTATTGTGCTCATTTGATTGATGTTCTACTAATAATTTAAATGATACAAGCTTATATAAATATGTAAGAAAATCAAATTTTATTATTTAAACGGACAATATTGCTGATTTAATGTAAATTGAATATTGCTTGGTCCTTGCTATTAAAAGCATTTTTAAGAATGGCACAATTAATTGCCAGGTAAAAGATATAGCAATAGTAATTGAGTAAATTTAGAATATAAATGTTCCATTAGATTTACTTTTTGAATTCATACAGTTTATAGAAGTCTTACATACTAATAATGGTAAAATCCAAAAAATCAGTTTCTGAATTTTTTCAACAAAACAGAAGAATATTTATTAAAAACTTGAGCAAGGGATCTGGAGCCATTATACTTGGACCTACGGTGTTGGGTTGCTCAAATAATTATGAAAGTGAACTATACCTTAATTTTTTAAATCCGGATGCAGAGGCTAAGCCATTTTTCAGATGGTGGTGGAATGGAAATCGGTTATCAGAAAACGAGATCGCCAGAGAACTAAAATTAATGAGTGATGCCGGTATTGGAGGAATAGAAATTAATCCTATCGAAATGCCGGAACAGGCAATAAATCTAATTGGCAAAGAAATAAAATGGCTTGGCGATGAATGGATTGATTTATTGGATTTTACAATTCAGAAAGCAAAAAAATATGGAATGATCGTTGATCTCATTGTAGGAACAGGCTGGCCATTCGGTGGAGAATTCCTCAATCTTGATGAAACCATTCAAGGAGTAAATGTAGAAATCGTAAAGGTAAAAGGACCAAAAAAAATAACTATTCCATTGCCAAAAGCAAAAGGCGATTTCAATTTTGAAGTCCGGAATATCACACTTTTTCCAACAAAGATTTATTCCCTCAATGAAGGAATAAACATTCCTTTCAATCTAGGAAAAGAGACAGTTTCTGTTACTATCCCCAGGGGTGAATTTGAGTTGCATTTTCTTACTTGGCAAAATAACTTTCGGAGAGTAATGCATGGTGCCCCCGGAGGTGCAGGACCAGTATTGGATCATTTCAATAAATCTGCTGTTGAGAAGTACTTGAATCACATGTCTGATCAGATAAAGAAGAAAACAGGTAAAGCCAAATTGGAAGGTATTCGGGCCATGTTTTGTGATAGCATCGAACTTAACGGAGCAAACTGGACTACTGGATTTTCTGCAGTATTTAAAGAAAGAAGAGGATATGATATCCAACCATATCTACCACTGCTATTGCGCAAGGAGATTAATATTGATCGTGGTTTTGAAGATGAATTGAAGCGAGCGAGATATGATTATAGTTGTACTTTGGCAGAACTTTTTGCTGAGTGTTTTATAACTCCATTTCATAAATGGTGTAATGAAAATGGAACCTTAAGCAGGTATCAAGCCTATGGATTTCCCTCACTTTATACCGATTTGATTGATGGAGGTGTGATTGCAGATATTCCAGAAGGTGACCAGTGGTTATTCAATGGGGGTTGGCAACCTTATGCAAATATTGATGATATTAGATATGCTATCTGGAATAAGTACGCTTCTTCAGCGGGTCATCTGTCCAATAAAAATATCATAAGTTCTGAAGCCATGACAAACACATCAGGTGTTTTTAAGGCATCTTTAAAATATATCAAACAAGCTACTGACCTAAACATTGCCTCAGGAATAAATCATCTGGTGCTACATGGATTTAATTATTCACCTCCTGAAATAGAGTTTCCCGGATGGATACGCTTTGGATGCTATTTTAATGAAAATAATCCCTGGTGGCAGTACATGCCCAAGTGGACAAAATACAATAGTAGGCTTTCGCAAATTTTTCAGGATTCAACCTCGGTGAATCAGGTGGCAATCATGGGGCCTACACTGGATATATGGAGTAAATATGGGTTAGATAGAAATCCCTTTAATTTGGAACCATGGTATTTGCATGCCATGTGGCAAGCGCTTAGCCACTTGGGATTTTGTAGTGATTATATTAATAGTAGTTTATTGATAAATGCCCGATTTGAAAAAGGAAGTATTATTGTTGGTGCGATGAAATACGAAGTATTATTGCTTTGTGATGTAGAAACATTGACACCTGATGCCGCTAGAAAAATTGATGAACTTATTCATCAAGGAGCTAAAATCGTAATAATCGGAGAAAAACCCAGCCGATCCCCAAATATGATTGAGGCTTTGAAAAATGATGAAACTATAAAGAAATATTTGAAATCTGCTTTTGATTCAGGGATTCTTACTGTTCCTTCTCCAGAAGATGAACTAAAAAAATCACCAGAGCTACTGATGAATTGGGTACATCATTTAATGAATAATATCGAGGTTATTCCAAATGTGGAATTTTCAAAACTTAGTTCCAATCTTTTTCAATTCCAAAGCAGAATGGATGAAACTGATATTCTTTTTCTTACCAACATTGATCGTAAAGAGGTTTTTTCCAGTAGTATTTCTTTTGGAGAAAAAGCGAAATACGCTACAAAATGGGATCCTGAAACCGGGAGTAAAACTAAATTGAATCAAAACTCCGATGGACAATTAAGCATTATTTTAAAGCCTTTAGAATCAATGCTCATTGTCTTTGAGCCACTAAATAATTTGGAAGACGATAGGCATCCGGAAGGGCTCGAATCATTCACAGCGTATGAAATAAATAGTGCTTGGGATGTAACATTAAAACAAGTTAATATGCCCGTCGGAAAGAAAAAATCAATTATTCTTAAAAAACTGGTTCCTATAAATGAGTTGACTGACTATGAAAATTTCGCTGGGGAAATCTCTTATAAAACCCAGTTTAAAATTGAAAAAACCAATTATATGGAATTAACCATTGATGAAGTTTATGAAACTGCCGAGGTGATATTGAATGGTAAAAATCTAGGTATAAGTTGGTGGGGGAATAATAATTTTAAGATCGATGGAAATTTAAATACAGTAATGAACCACTTGGAAATTAAGGTCACTACTCTTCTGGCTAATTATTGTACGTCTCTAAAAGACAACAAAACAACTCAATACTTGATTTCCAGATACAAAGATAAATCTCCTGTAAAATGTGGCTTGGTTGGTAGTGTGGGATTAAAATAATCTACAGATACCTGCGCAATACACTTTCTACACCATTTAGATAAGATTGTCCAAAAAGATTTACATGGACCATATGTGGATAAATATTATAAATATCTACTCTGTTATCAAATCCCGGTTCCAGAGGGTAAGATGTTTCGTAAGATTTATAAAAGATACGATCAAAGCCACCAAACATCTGGGTGAATGCTAACTCGATCTCTCGATGTCCGAAATATACCGCAGGATCAATAAGGCAGACTTTCCCATTTTGTCCAATCATTACATTTCCGCTCCACATATCACCATGCAATAGTGCGGGTAGATCGGTAGGTAATAAATCTGGTAATAATTCATAAAACTTGCGGTATTGATCAATAAAGCTGTTGCTCACCAACCGGTTATCAATGGCCAACTTCAGTTGGTAATCAAGGCGATTATGTATAAAGAAGTCAATCCAATCTTTACTAGCATCATTTGGCTGTGGGAGTTTTCCAATATAGTTATCATGGCTCAGCCCGTATTTTTCAGCTGAATTATTTCGATGCATTTCTGAGAGGGCAATACCAAAATTTTCCCAGTAATTATTTGATGGAATATTACTCTCAATATGTTCTAATAGTAAAAAGTGTCTTTCTTCCAGTTTACCATACCCAAATACTTTTGGAATTTTAATGGTTCCATTCATTGACATAAGTTTGAGTCCTTCCGCCTCTTTTTGAAACATATCTTCTGGAATACCAATCTGCCATTTTAAAAAATAATCTCCTTCAGAGGTATTTAGTTTCAATGCATTGTTGATGCAACCTCCCGATTTGGAGCTGGTGCTTTTCACTGTTATAGATTTTGAAAAAACATTTTCTAAAACAGCTTCAAAAAATTTGTTGTCTGTCAACCTTGATTCAAACATTTATTTTTTTTTAATTATAAGATACAAGTTGGAACTGGTAAATTGACCAAATTTGTCGTGCTATTTTCTATTTAACAAATAAGGGCCTGAGTGAATTAGGTACTTTAATAATTACCACCCTTTTTTATATTTTCTGATTTTTGTATTAATTAACAAATACTTTTCAAGTTATATAGTAACTATTTGATTAATAATTTGAATTCATATTTTGATACAGGTACTTTAACGTTCTTTGGCAAAAATTATACTGTTTAACAAAAATCATGAATTATAACATTTCGAGGAAAAGATTTTTTAACCATAATTTAATTCTAATAATATTCATCTCAACTGCATTTTTATTAATTAAATGTCGGCCTAAAAAAGTATCTGATCCTATAGTTGAAACAGTTGTTGAGACACCTCTTGATCGATATGTAAATAGCCCGAATCCAGATTATCACTATGAAATTGTCTATCAGGGTAAAAAGGAGGGATATACATTCTTTGTACTCAAAATGATCTCACAAAAATGGCTTACTGAGGCGGAGGTAGATGAGCCTGAATGGTGGCATTGGA
>CAYREN010000269.1:0-2404 GCA_964423255.1 uncultured Roseivirgaceae bacterium
TTTAATTCTATATTAATTGACCAATTCCTTGTGCAGCTTTTTGCTTTACAATTTTCATATGATTATCGTTCATCAACATTTCTTGAAGTTTTGGCAATGCCCTTTTTTCATTCAATCCCACCAACATATCGATCAACTTTATTTGTAATATAGGATCTGTCTGGTTTGATAAGCCATTGATAAATGCCTGGCGCACTTTACCATGATTACCAAATTTGAATAGCGCATCAGCAGCGGCATTTTTCACATTGGCATTTTCGTCATTATTTAAAGTAAAAATGAGCGCATCTAAAATTTCATCGCTAGCGCTATCCAACTTTTTAAATTCGTAGGTAGCCATTATTCGATCGCTTGCTGATTCCTTTCTCAATTGCGTGAGTGTTACCAACTGCTTCATTTCACTAATATCCTTTCTAAGCCCAGCAACGTCTGAGTTTTCGGCAGCTTGCTTTCCGGCAAGCCATCCAGCCAATACGCCAACTATAAGTAATGAAAACCCGGCGGCGATTCTTGCTGTCCATGAAAATGTATTGGGCATTATCCTGTATTTTGGAACTACTGCGTTTGCCCTCTTATTGTCAAAATTTATTTCCTGATCCGAGGACTCCTTGGTTAAGGCATTCATCATAGAAAACAGCTCAGCCTCTGCCTTTAAATTTTCCGGTATTTCATTCATGGAGGTCAATGTTTTTCTCAAAAAGGCTTCCTCTTCAATACTAGTTGTACCGGCATAATATTTTTCAAGTAAAGCCTTTATATTATCTGGTTTCATAATCTCTGATTTTTAAATAGTTACTTTTTACGTTCTTTCTGGCTCTTGACAGATTAACCCTGATCGCATTCACATTCATCCCTGTCACTTTTTCTATTTCATCAAAAGAATAATGCTCTATGTCCCGCATATGAATAATCATCCGTTGTTGTTCCGGCAGCGTACTGAACAATTTCAACATCAAGTCACGGAGATTATCAAAAGAAACCCTGTTAAATGGTGTGAAATTTTCTCTTCCGATTTCATGGTCCTTTATTTCCACCATATGTTTGTTCTTTGCTCTTTTAATTTTATCAAGACAAAAATTCTTCATCACTTTCATTGCATATGCCTCCGGATTTTTCAGATCATCAAAGAATTCCTTATTGTTCCATAATTTTATATATACCTCTTGAAGTGCATCTTCGGCATCTTCATGGTGTTGAAGCATTGATTTGGCAAGCCTGAACAACTTATCTTTTATAGGTATCAACTCTTTGTTAAAGGCTTGTATTTGCATGTCAATAATATAGACGACCTTACCCAAAAATCATTACAGCGAAAAGGATAATTTTCGAAAAATCCATACATTTATTATATAAAATAATTAAACCTTATAATATCGCCATGGAAAAACACACATACTTAATCGACAAAAATCTTTCTAATTCCAGAAGATCATTCATCAAGAAAGGTACTGCGGGGATCATCACAGCAATGGCTGCGCCGTCAATTATCAGTTGTGCCAACAGTAACGAATCCGAGAAAAAAAAGCTCGGGATCGCATTAATGGGTCTCGGATATTACAGCACACAAATATTGGCTCCTTCCATTCAAATGTGTAAAAACACCTATCTGGCTGGGATTATTACCGGCACACCATCAAAGGCCGAAGAATGGACCACCAAATACAAGCTCAAAAAAGAAAACATTTACAACTATAAAAATTTTGATGAAATCGCCAGCAACAAAGAAATTGATATTGTATATGTAGTATTGCCCAATGGATTGCACAAGGAGTTTACCATTAGAGCTGCAAAGGCTGGCAAACATGTACTTTGCGAAAAACCCATGGCTATCAATGCTGATGAGTGCCGAGAGATGATCACCGCTTGTAATGAAAATAATGTCCGATTATCCATAGGATACCGGATGCACTTTGAACCCAATACCCAGGAGATTATGCGACTGGCAAAAGACAAAGATTTTGGAGACATCAGACAAATATCTACCGGTGCTGGGTTTAACATGGGATCTTTCGATAGCTGGAAATCTAAAAAGGAATTGTATGGTGGCGCCATGATGGACATGGGTGTGTATCCTTTGCAGGCTGCTAGATATGCTACAGGCGAAGAACCGATTTCTGTTTCAGCTCAAACCTTCAAGATTCGTCCTGATAAAATTGAAGCAGATGAGGTTACCTCGTTTCAGTTACAATTCCCGAGAGGAACTGTTGCCAATTGTGAGACCGGATTCCATGCCAATTTTAATTACTTAAAAGTATTCTGTGAAAAAGGATGGTATGAACTTGATCCATTTTCATCCTACAATGGAATCAAAGGCAAAAAAAGCAAAGGAGAGTTTAACTTCAAGCAAGTAAACCAACAGGCTCGACAAATGGATGAAGTGGCCTGGTGCATAATGAATAAAAAA
>CAYREN010000269.1:2504-6992 GCA_964423255.1 uncultured Roseivirgaceae bacterium
TCTTGTTGATGGTAGAGCACACCTCTTTTATCAAAAACACTAATGATATTGGAGTGGGAAAAATCAATGGGTGATATTTGTTTGTATTTCACGGCAAGTACATTGGAAAATTCTCTGACATCATCTATTGTGCCCTGTAGGAATATCCACTGATCATTGTCCATCTGATTATCAATAGCAAATTTCTTAAGTCTTGCAGGCGTATCAGTTTCAGGGTCAATACTGACAAATACATATTTTACATCGCTATTGCCAACTTTATCGTGAATGTTTCTCATGTCGGCAACCAGCCTTGGGCAAGCCGCTTTACAAGAGGTATATATCATTACCATCACAAGTACATCACCCTTCAAATCTTTCAGCTCTATGGTTTCGTCGTTCTGGGTTCTCCACTTAGATACGAGATTGAAAATGGATTCTGTAGCAATGTCATTTTCATCAGCTGCAACTTTGCTATGGCTATGATCAATTTGCTTTAAGTCCATTTTGCAAACAGGGCAACTTCCGGGTTTTAAATAGGTTTTTTCTCCCTCACATTTCATTGGGCACTGATAGGCCATTCCACTTTTTTCTTTTTTTGAATCATTGCTGCATGCCCCTAACAATATCGACAAGCATAAAATAAGTGATATGCTATAAACTATATTTTTCGTTCCCATTTTTAATTTGATGATTTATTAGAGTATAAGTTTTACTCTGATCAAGTTTACTTTTTAATACTTCTAGCACACCTGAATCCAAGTGTTTGAATGCTATATTTTGCCTTGATACTTCCCCGAAACGCATATCGCATAAAGGCGGCATAGTCCATTAAATTGGAGGCGTTGATGGCGGCACTTCCACAAAATAAATTGCGCTCTGTGTCAACATCTTGTCTTGATTCGCCGGAAATCAGCACAGAGTTAAAATCACTTGTCCACTCCCAAACCAGCCCGTGCATATCCCATATTCCCCAATAATTGCTATAGGTGCTTCCAATTTCCTTTTTATAAGTTTTAGGAATTTCATAACCTTCAATAATTTGACGATTAAAGATACTATCTCGTTGGGCATTTGGCAAAGTTTCGCTCGCCATAGCTGCATATTCCCATTCATCGATAGAGGGTAAGCGCTTGCCTTGGCAGGCGCAGTAATCTTTGGCAGCATACCAGGAAATTGAGGTAGCTGCTGTCTTTGGTGATACATTTTTTCCCAGCATTGTATCATTTTGCCACTTTGATAAATAATTATCATCTGCAAAAATACTTAGGGCTTTTGATTTTTGCCATTTGGAATTATTCTTGACAAAATCTAAATATTGCTGGTTTGTGACAGGATATACATCCAATAAAAAATCTTTGACAAACACACCATTTTTGTCAGCACCATAAAGGGGAACAAATGTTCCCCCCTTAATTTTTTTCATTGCTGATTTTTCCTGACATATACCAATAAAAGGTAAAAGAATAATTACAAGTATCAGGTTTAATTTTATCACCGTTAATGACTACTTTTTACTTTTGCCACCATATTTGGTGTCACCTCAGTATTGTTATTTCCCCAGCTGTTGTACACAAATGTCAATACATTGGCGACTTCTTCATCTGTCAAAGTTTGTGCCGTCATCACACTGTTGTACTTATTTCCGTTAACTGTAATTTCCCCTGTTTTTCCTTGTAAAACTATTTTTATGGCTCTATCAACATCAGCATTCAAATAATCAGATTTGGCAAGAGGTGGAAAAGCATGGGCAATTCCCTGTCCTTCACCTTGGTGACAAGCGAAACAAGTCTGCGTATAAATTTGCTTTCCTAATTTAACTCTTTCGGCAACAGAAGTAGCCTTTAATGCTACCGGAGCTTCGCCAGGCATAGATTGAATTGACCCACCTTCAGGGTTGTAAATTCCTTCTACTTGTTTGCCAGAATAAATGCTTTTGTTTTCTTCTCCTTCAACCTTCAGCATTCCCAAGGCACCTTTGTTAAATGCTCTGAAAATGGAGTGATCAACAATTATAAATGTCCCTGGAACATCAACCTTAAACTCTACAATTGCAGCACCACCTGCCGGAATTAATGTAGTCTGAACATTTTCATTTATAGCCGTACCACCTTCAATATTTACTCTGTCGAAAATTTCACCTATCACATGAAATGAGGAAACCAGATTTGGACCACCATTACCCACAAACAAACGAACTGTTTCGCCAATTTTTGCTGTAATGGCATTGTCACCAGTCAAGGCTCCTACTTTGCCATTGAACACAACATAGTCAGCATCTTCATCAACTGCTTTTTGCATATCGAAAGGTTGTAATCCGGGCTGACCGTTTTCTCCTTTGGTATAAAAATCTCCTTGCATGATATAGTATTCCTTATCCACTGTTGGTAAACCTCCTTCAGGTTCCACCAAAATTAATCCATACATTCCATTGGCAATGTGCATCCCCACTGGGGCGGTTGCACAATGATAAACATACAAACCCGGATTTAATGTTTTGAATGAGAATATCACCTCATGTCCGGGAGCAACAAAAGATGATGCAGCACCTCCTCCTGGGCCAGTGACAGCATGCAAATCAATATTGTGAGGTAGTTTATTTTCAGGATGATTTTTTAGGGTAAACTCCACTTCATCGCCAACTCTTGTTCTGATAAAACTTCCGGGCACCGATCCGCCAAAAGTCCAGTATATGTATTTTACACCATCGGTCATTTCGCCTTCTTTTTCAAGAATCTCCATGTCCACGATCAACTTCCTTGCCGGTCTATCTCCTACTGATGCAGGAACAAAAGGCGGGGCAGTAAGATTTGCATTCATTTCTCCAGTGACCTGAATGGTCGCAGCATCTACTTTCTTTTCTTCTTTTTGAGAAGAGCATGCAGTAAAAGCAAATATGCTAATGAACGCAATAATTTTTACAGATGAGTTAAAAGGTTTTTTGTGTTTCATAGTACTATAATTGTTCTAGTTTTTGGCAATTATAAAATTAACAAATTGCTTTATTTATGATGCTGGTCATAATAAATTATATGTTTTAATTTGAAATTTTGAATGGAGTTGTCACAGGTTAGAGCCAACCTTACTATTAACTACCATGTAATCAGCATCATAATTGAGTTTAGATAGAGGAAATCCGTACATGTCAGACATTGATTAGGCCCGGAAAATGCCATAACAGAAAGGGTGACAAGGAATAAGTATGAGGACATGACAATTAGCTTAGATAAATGAAATTGAGCCTGTTTTATTTTATCCAAAATAAGAAAATGGATAATATTTTTGAAATTTATTATTTCAAAAGCAATGTTTATACAAACATAATCGCCAGTTTTAGGGGCTTAAGGATAAACCTGTATTATTATAAATTTTTCAACATATATTTCATATGAATGCTATAATTAACTTACTCATTGCTTTTTCATTTCTTTCTCATACTGATGTCACGATGCCACAGCGTGGTATATGTGCACACCGTGGAGTTATGGATACACAACCTGAAAATACTGTGGCTGCTTTTCGTGAGGCGGTCAGGCTGGGCGTACAAATGATAGAGTTTGATGTGAGGATGACCAAAGATAGCAAATTGGTGATCTTGCATGATGGAACAGTTGACCGTACAACCAATGGCCATGGGTCTGTGAGAGATTTAACCCTGGCAGAGATTAAGCAACTGGATGCAGGAAGCTGGAAATCTGCTAAGTTTAAAAATGAACGAATTCCTACTTTGCGAGAAACACTTGCTGTAATTCCATATAATATCTGGCTCAACGTGCATGTCAAAGGTGACAATGAATTGAGCGCAGCCGTTACAAAAGTACTGTATGATGACGGTCGAATGAAACAGGCATTTTTAACTTGTGGTAAGGAGATGGCCGAAAGTGCAAAAAGCGTTAGAAAGGAAATTATGATATGCAATAGTGAACGACCTTTGGTCGTTGACGATTATGTAAATCTGAGTATTAAGCTAAAGAGTGAATTCGTTCAATTATTAAGAGTAAATGACCAATTAGCAAATCAATCTGCTAAACTAAAAAAGCATGGTATACATATTAACTTCTGCTGCTCTGATGATCCGGAAGAAATAAGAAAGCTATTTGATTATGGTGTCGAATTTATATTGGTCAATCATGCTGAAGCCGCACTAAAAATAACCGATTCCATGGGGATTGAGCGCGTGCATTGATACTTAATTGAAAAATGCGAGAGAAACAGGAGTTGATTTCATTTTTCTTAAAAAATGGATCTTAACTTAATATCTTCATCTATGGCTTTTTGCATATCGATGGGTTGTAATCCAGGCTGACCATTTTCTCCTTTGGTATAAAAATCTCCTTGCATAATGTAGTATTCCTTATCCACTGTTAGTAAAAACCGTCAGACTCCACTAAAATTTACATATACATTCCATTGGCAATGTGCAAACCCGCTGGGGCGGTTGCACGATGATAAACAAACTATTATTTAATTTTTTTGAAAAAGAATGTCTACTTCATGGCCGAGAGTGAC
>CAYREN010000270.1:0-6989 GCA_964423255.1 uncultured Roseivirgaceae bacterium
TAAACAGATGAAAAAAATACTATTCTTTTTGATGCTGTGGGTATTATCAATAAATAGTTATTCGCAGCAAACCAACCTTAAAGTAATTACTTATAATATTTGGAATGGCTATGACTGGGGCAAAGATGAAGATCGCAGGGGTCGAATGAATAGTTGGATTAATGATCAGAACCCAACAATAGTTGCCCTTCAGGAGCTTTGCAAATACTCCTCTCAAAAACTAAAAGAAGATGCAAAATCATGGGGTCATGAGCATAGTGTACTGTTAAAAACTACAGGTTATTCTGTAGGGCTGACATCAAAATATCCAATTGAAGTGAAGGAAAAAATTATGGAAGGTATGCATCATGGAGCTTTACATTGCAAAACAAATGGCCTTGATGTATTTGTAATTCATTTTAGTCCGGGGAGCTATGCAAAAAGAAGAGAGGAAGTAGCAATTATTATTGAAAAATTAGAAAAAGTCAGAAAGGAAAATAATCGATTCATGGTGCTGGGAGACTTTAATTGTCAATCGCCCATCGATGCAGATTTGTATGATCCGGATGGTGCTTATCTAAACAGACTTCGAAAGTCCAATAAAGACAAACCACTTAAAGGAAACTTATTTAAAGGCAATATTGATTTTGCTGTCATGTCTTCACTTCTCGCATTTCCATTAATAGATGTATGCCAACAATTCACAAAAGGTATGGAAGAAAGAGGATCAGCCCCAGCACAAATCTTAGGGATGGTAAACAACGAAACTAAAGAACAATTGCTATCCAGAGCGCAGCGCATTGATTATATAATGGCATCTCCAGATATTGCCAATAGTTGCATAAAAGCCAAGGTATTCAATGGGGAAGAAAACTACTTTTTATCAGATCACTATCCTGTTATTGCTGAATTTAACTTTCTGAAGTAAAGTATTTAGTTTATTAAATAGAAATGGATTATTCATAACCATGAAAATAATAGCTATTTCGGTTTATGTATTTTTTTCATTAAATACATTTGTTTACGCTCAGATCGATAATCGTGTGGAGAAAAAAACATTTGCTGACCATTGGCAATATATTGGTGTGGCAGTTTCTGAGCCGGGATACACAATTTGGGGAACTTCACCGATTATCGGGGATGATGGGAAAACACATCTTTTTGTTGCCCGCTGGCCCGCAGAATTAAAGGTAGATCCTGGTTGGCGGTCACATAGCGAAATTGTCCATTATGTTGGAGATTCCCTCGAAGGGCCATTCCGGTTTTCTGATATTTCCATAAAAGGTACGGGGAAAGATACCTGGGATAAATATGGAGCTCATAATCCCGCAATTCATAAAGTTGGAAAAATATATATTCTGCTGTACATCGGAAATAATAATCCAAATAGTCCTCCACATCCTGCGAATCAAAAAATTGGCATGGCAACATCCAAATCCCTTTTTGGGCCATGGAAAAAAGTGCATGGAGACGGCTTGATCCTTTCGCCTCCACTGGATAAAAAGTATTGGAATTACCACGCTTCAAACGGTGTGAATAATCCGGCATTGCTCCAACATCCCGATGGTGGATACTTTTTATATTTCAAGTCTCAGGGAGGAAAAATGGGTGTTGCAATTGCACAGCAAATCGAAGGACCTTATGTTCAGTTACCTTTTTCTGTTACCACAAACGACCAGGCTGTTGAGGATGGATATGCCTTTATTTATAATGGAAAAATTTGCCTGCTGACCACTGACAATCATGGCTTAATTGAGAAAGGTGGAGGCATTCTTTGGAGTTCTGATGATGGTATTTATTTTGATGAAAAAGAACAGGGGTTTTATCCCGCTGTAAAATATTTAGGTAAAGAAAAGCTTAAAAACGCCAGGAAGCATTATGGAGGTAAAATCGTTAAATTTGAAAGGCCGCAGGTATTGATGATCGACAACAAACCTGCATATTTGTACGCACCGTCAGGATATCATTTTTTTGGAGGCGAAAGTACGGTAAGTTATGTATTAAAATTTAGTATTGATTGAAATGAAATTACTCATACTCAATGCAAGCATTATTTTCACAATAATCGTGCTATTACCACAAACTGGTTATGGACAGGAAAATGCAAAGCCAAATATCATTTTCTTTTTTATTGACGATATGGGTTGGCAGGATACTTCTGTTCCTTTTTATAAAGAAAAAACTCAACTCAACGAAACCTACTTTACGCCCAATATGGAAAGATTGGCTGAGGATGGTTTGAAATTTACCCAAGCATATGCTTGCGCAGTATGCTCTCCTTCCAGGATCAGCCTGATGACCGGCATGAATGCCGCACGACACCAAGTCACAAACTGGACATTGAGAAAAAATAAATCACCTGACCCAAAGCATAAAAAAATTACTCCCCCCGACTGGAATATGAATGGGTTGAGCTTAGAAAAGGGCATGGAACGGACAGTTACCGCAACGACACTTCCGCAATTATTAAAAGAAGCAGGTTATAGAACCATTCATGTTGGCAAAGCACATTATGGTGCAGAAGGGACTCCTGGAGAGGACCCCCTTAACCTGGGTTTTGATGTAAATATTGGAGGACATGCAGCTGGAGGACCCGGAAGTTATTATGGAAAAAACAACTTCAGTGCCAAATGGAGAAATGGCAGTGATATCTGGGATATTCCGGGACTTGATAGTTACCATGGGCAAGACATTTATTTGACTGAGGCACTTACCATTGAGGCAAATAAGCAAATTGACAAAGCTGTTGATGATCATATTCCATTTTATCTCTATATGTCGCACTATGCCATTCATGCCCCATGGGAAAAGGATGATAGATACTATCAAAAATATATAGATGCCGGGCTCAATGAATTTAACGCTGCATATGCTTCCATGATTGAAGGGATGGATAAGTCGCTTGGAGATATTGTAAAAAATATTGAAAAACACGGAATAAGTGAAAATACCTTGATTGTCTTTATGTCGGATAATGGTCAGCCTAAGCAAGCTACAAGAAACAGACCACTGCGCGGACATAAGCTTACTCCATATGAAGGAGGAGTTCGAGTGCCATTGATTGTGAAGTGGGAAAATAAAATTAGACCGTCCGTCAATTCAAAAGATTATGTCATCATTGAAGATATTTTTCCGACCTTTCTGGAATTTGCGGGAATAAATTTTGAAGCACAGGTTATTCAAAAAATTGACGGAATGAGTTTTACACCTTTATTATTGGGAGATAAGATATTGGGCAGTGAACGCCCCATATTCTGGCATTTCCCTCATACCTACGATCAACCTCCCTATAGCTCAGTGAGAAAGGGTGACTGGAAATTAATATACCATCATCTAGACCAAAGCATTGAATTATTTAATCTGGAAAATGATATTTCTGAAAGCGAGAATTTGGTTAGTCAGCAAAAATCCATAACAAAAGAGCTATCCATTTTATTATCTGATTTTTTACGAGAAACTGAAGCAGGAATGCCAATTTATAATATTGATGGTAAACGTGTTCCCTATCCTGACGAAACAAGGAATTAAGGGTCATCAATGAAATGGATACCTGGGTCTTTTTAAATTTTAGTTCTTCTCATTTCTGAATAATTATATTATATAGTAAATTTCGGAGTAATAGACAAAAGGTAGGTTGTTTTTTGTGGTATTATTTTCAAGTGGACAAAAGCTAGGCTGGTATTCCTTTTTTACAACCCAGCTAGTACACAAAAGACTGGATTGTAATTGTAGTTTCATTGCGATTTCTATTGAATAATATGTACAAAATAGAAGAAGGCAAATTGTGTTAGAAGTTTTAAGGCATCACCACTATTCTACCTCAAGCTATTGAAATGCAACTATTTCTGCTTGTTTCGCCCTAAACGCAGAATCAAGTTTTGTTACCATATCAGGTCTTTGTGAGGCTCTATTTATTGATTCAAATATGTCATCTTTAAGATTGAACAATTGCCATGGCATATCTGATTTCGTGCGAACAATTTTCCACTCTCCCCAACGCAGGGCTGCATGGCTTCTAAATTGAAAGAAAAAAGTTTCATGAGGTGAAACCTTTGCTTCGCCAATGAGAACAGGTATTGGATCCTTGCCATCAAGTACTATATTTTCCGGAAGCTCAGCTTGAGCAAGCTTGGCTGATGCAATCAAAATATCAGGTGACCAGAGAGGAATATTAATAACTGAATTAGCCTTTATTTTTCCTGGCCAACGTGCAAAGGCAGGAACACGAAGCCCTCCCTCCCAACATGTAATTCCTCCATCACGCAGAGGTTCATTTATTCCAATATCAATCGGTCTTTCCAATCTAAATGCACCATTATCTGAAAATAGAAATACAAATGTATTATCAGCAATGCCAAGAGAATCAAGTGCCTTCAAAACATTTCCAATTGCATTATCAAGTGCAGTTACTACAGCATTGTAACGAAGTTGAGGTTCTGGCTCATCAGGCGAAAGCCCATAAACCTTAGAAAAGGCCCAGTCAGGTGCTTGCCAGATATTTGCCTGACCTGGTGCTTTGTTGGAAGCATTAGGAAAATGAGGGGAATTAAAAGGTAAGTAAACAAACCAGGGGTTGTCATTTATGGTATTTTCCTTTATAAAATCAATGGCCGCATTTGCAAATAGGTCGGAGCTATATTCTCCGGTCCGATAAATCTCTTCGGTATTGTGATAGAGATCATGTTTATCGTGATAATAGTGAGAATAATAATCAATATTACCGGAAACATGTCCTAAAAATTCGTCGAATCCACGCTCAGTAGGCCGTGATCCCTGAGCAAATCCAATATTCCATTTCCCAAATGCACCTGTGGCATAATGTGAGTCACTATTTTTAATTATTTGAGGAATAAGAATTTCTGAATGACGAAGTCCAATTCCATAATTACCTTTTACACCGCTAAGCTGGTTTACTAACTTGTTGCGTTGTGGAATGCGACCTGTTAAAAGAGCTGCCCTGGAAACTGTGCATGTAGGTGAGGCAGTATAAAAACTGGTAAGTCGTGCTCCCTGAGTTGCCAACAGGTCAATATTTGGGGTTTTGATAAGAGATTTATTATTGTAAATATGAAGATCTCCATAACCTAAATTGTCAACAGTCATGATAAGAATGTTTGGCATTATCTCCTTACCTTTTTCTATTCCTGTGGTGCCGCAACCCAACATCACAATAACAGTAGCTATAAGCAAAGCAGCTCTTACTAATCCATTCTTGTAAAGAATTAAGATATTATCGTTCATTTTATAATAATATTGTCATTAAAATATTTTTAACTTCAGTTTAACGATCCTATTTTTTGTTTTTCTAAACCCTAAATTAATTCAATTTAAACCCTTCCAAAGGTATAGAATCTATTTTCAATGGGAGTTATTTTAATATCTATATAATTTGTTAAATATCTCTAGCATTATTCAGAAAATTGTGCTGGCATCAATACCTGCCAAAAATTTAGACCGGGTAAAGGCTGAAATCAAAACCACATATAAGATGGTATCATCACAATGGGAAAGAAAAGGAAATACAATAGATTTTAACTTTAGAATACCTGCAAATACAAATGCAGTTTTTATCTTCCGTTACTGGGAAAAGACATAGTTTCTATACTAGAAAATAATGTTTTCATCTATGCGCATGAAGAATTAATTTTGGCAAAAGGCATTGAATTATTGAATACAAATGAAAAAGAAGCCATAATATCGCTTGCTTCAGGAGAATATCATTTTGTTCTGAATTATAACTAAATCACTCAAATCCATGATAAAGGTATACAGCACCATAGGACCAATTTGGGCCTTTCAAACCAGGATAGTTATATCTATCCATCATTAATGCAACATATCGAAAGGGAAATTCCTTTGGTAATTGTATAACATTTGGCCATACTCTCGTCCGGGATACTTCATCCCACGGCGGCAAATCCATATCCATAATTCCCACCTCCCTGAGATCAGGGTAAGAGTAAATAAAAATTTTCCTTTCAGAACTGCCAGAAAGACAATATCTCCTATCTCCTATTTTTAGGATAGATGTGCCAGTAGAATTATGATCCACAGGACCGGATATCTGTTTATACCCTTTATTCCAATAGTCTGATTCTAATATTATTGCTCTATAATCACCTTTATTATCACACGTAAGAATTCTCCATTTTTTATCTGCATTATCATATAGAATATGAGAATCTTCAATATCTCCAACCATTCCAAATGAAGTCGCATTCATTATAGAGAAGCCAAATCTTGGGTCTTTTTTACTTTCAACGGCAAGCAATTGCTTTTTTTCGTTCTCAAGATTTGCGTATGCACTAAAACCTGTAGTGATCCCACGCCAAATATCAAGGTTTCTATCATAATAAATATGCGATGATATCTCATTCCTGAGCAGTCCATCATTGCGATCAAAGACAATTATGCCCTCCAACTTAATATCAAATATGGTTGGATCCATGCTGAAAACACCTTGAATGTGATGAGGCAAAGCACGACCTCTGATAGAAATTGTATACCATAGGCGTCCTTGATCAAGCAAAGGATTACCATTTCCATAAGTTATTGCCCTAATATCTGCCAAGCCCATACCAGTGCTAAAAGTTGATTCAACTCTATTTACAATAACCTGGCCTCTTTTCAAATCCAAGTAAAGATTCGACTGAAAAGTATTGATTAATTGCTTTTTCCTTAAATCTATAAAATGATTAAAATCACTCTGACCAATGGGAATGGGTAACCCTTCATCATGAAAATACAATACCAATCCGCTGCCAAGCATTTGAAGAATGAGCTTGCCTTTTATATTTTCTTTATTACTGATATTTGTAGCAATAGACTGGTCTATGATAATTTCAGCATCTTTAATTACTTTCAGTTTTGCGTCAACAATCCTTTCATTCATAAATTCAATAGTGATAAAGAATTGTTCTTTACTATCATTGTCCGAAAATTCAAATCAAACCTCAAGACCGTTGCACGGTAAAAGTTAAAATATAATACACATAATCAATTGTTATTCA
>CAYREN010000271.1:0-6892 GCA_964423255.1 uncultured Roseivirgaceae bacterium
CGGATCTGAACAACTTTAGTGTGCCGGGTATGCGATTGATTCATGCTGATTTCCCTGGCTACGGTAGCCCGTTGGGTAATCCTTATTTTGCACGTTTTGCTTCTTCTCCAATAGCTACAGTAATCGATGATGCGGCAAGTTCAGATGCGACATTTTTTGCATTCTGGCTTGGAAGCAATGATGTATTAGGCTATGCAATAGGCGGAGGAGCCGGAAGTGAAAATGGCACCGGATCTGGTGACATGACTCCCGCCGCAGTATTCGACGCATTGTATGGACCTACCGTTGACAAAATGATGAATAATGGAGCTAAGGGCATCTTGGCCAATGTGCCTGAAGTATCTGACATACCATTTTTTAAGGCCATCTCCTGGGATGCAATAGCACTGGATACTATAACTGCTGGTTTCGTAAATCCGGCTTATGTTCCATACAATCAGGGCTTAGCTGCTGCAGTTTTATTTAATATAATTACTCCAGAGGAAGCCAATCTTCGAAATATTACTTTTATAGAAGGAGGTACTGCTAATGCCACAGAAGCAAATGGAATTGTCATCCTAGATTCTACACTTACAGATGTTGCAGCCTTATCGGGAGGTGCGATACCAATACCTATGATTCGGCAAACAAACGCCTCCGATTTGGTAACGCTTTCCGCCGGTGCAGAACTTGGTCAATTGGCCAATCCGGCTGATCCTACTTCTGTCATTGGAGTTGGTGTGCCTCTTGGCTTTAATGGAAATGATTATATACTTACCACCACAGACCAAGGAGTCATTAGTGATCGAATTGCAGCTTTTAACGCAACCATTAAATCAAAAGCTGATGGTAGCACTGATCTGATCCTGTTTGATGCACATGCGTTTTATGCAGATTTTGCCGAGAATGGTGCTTCTATAAATGGATCAGGATTGACATCCTCTATAGTACCGCCCTTTGCAGCATTTTCTGTTGATGGTATTCACCCAAACCCAAGAGGTTCGGCTTATTTGGCAAATCAATTTATTGAAGTAATAAATAAGGGATTTAATTCTACCCTTAATACTGTGAATCCAAATGACTATGTCGGAAATGAACTTCCGGTACCTTAAACAGATAAAAAGTATTCTATTAAGAGCCTTATCTTGCTGGTGCAAAGCTCTTTTTATTACAAACTAAAGTGCATGCTTCTTTGAAAGTAGAATTGCGAGGAGATATAAATGGGATAAGTTTTTGAAAATTATTGTTGTATTTCAAAACCTTCATGAAGTGAGTGCAGAAAAGCAAAATTTGAATTTACTGCAATTCATTTTGTCTAAAAAAAACTCTTTTTATCCATCTGGGTAGGAAAATCGCCCCAAGAAGCAAGTATGGGTAATAGGTGAAAAGCCTCCATAATAAATTTACGATCAGGGTATAATCGCCAAGGTTTTCCTGAAAAAACATGGGAAAAAAGTATTCTGCAGTGCCACTGCTCCCCGGCGTTGGAGATATCAACATCACGACCCACAAAATAATTTGTTTGCCAAATATGAGTATATGATCCATGAATGATACCTTGGCAAATGCCACCATCAAAAAATTCAACAGGAAGTATCTGGAAGACCAAATGAAAATAGTAGAAACAGAAAGGTAAACCCAAAATTTCGTTCCCATTCCTTTGAGCTGATCTGAAGCTACAATCATTTCTGTTCCTCTTTCATAAGCGGCATATCTCCATTTTTTCAATATTCGCCAGGAAGTAATTTTAATTAATAACCATTTGAAATATCTCGGATTGATCAGCAGTGCAAAGATCATGATGAAGGTATAGATGGTGATTAACCCATAGCTCAAAAAGAAAAGATAATGCATACTGTTTTCCATGAAATCCGACGACTGGGATACAATAGGAAATACATGTTGCATACCCAGCAACAATACTATTGGTGCTGCCAATACAAAAAACATGTTATCAAAAATCGCAGTTAGCAACACAAATCCCAAAGCCTTGCCCGGGCGAATTCCTTCCTTCCAAAGTATAAAAACAGCTACAGCGGTTCCTCCAACAACTGATGGTGTGACAGCTGATGCGAATTCCCATAATATAATTACGTAAAGACTGCTTTTCCATGTCAGCTCATTTTTGGTAATAGTTTTTATCCGAAAAATATATCCAGCAAATCTTGATAGGAATACTAAAACTGCTAAAAATACTGGTGTTAGTTTTGCGTCAAACACCAACGTCAATTTATCGACTGTAATATTGGGGTCGCTTATGAAAAGATAAATTACGATACCCAATCCTAAAACAACGGGAATCCAAACTTTTCGTGGGTTTAATGTTTTTAGAATTTTTTTAGTTTCCAGATCCATCTATTCAGCCAATTCTTTTTCGCACTTTTCAATCCAAAAATTGTTGTATCCCTCTCCAATTTGTATCTCTATTTGCTGAAGTTGCAATAGTTCAAGAATTGCCAGGAAATTATAAATGAGACCAATCTTTTCACTATTGTACTCAACGATTTGCAAAAATGAAAGCCTTCCTTTTTCCATGACCTTGCTGAAAATGAACTCTTTCTGTTGGTCGATGGTATATGGATATTGAACAACCTTGTGTGTTGGTTTCTCAGATTCTATCTCAAAACGTTTCAGTACTTTCTGGTAAACTTTCAATAATTTATATAAATCAATATGCTGGAGCTCACTTTCAACATTCACGGTTTCCGAAAGCTTTTTTATTTCCTTAAGTACATTTCCTCGTTTTTCTTTCTGAAGCATCTCCGATTCCATGGACGTAAGTTCTTGTATCACAGACTTATATTTTTTGTATTCCAATAGATGCATTATCAACTCTTCCCTTGGGTCAATTTCATTTCCTTCTTCATCAAGTTGTGGCCGGGGTAATAACAATTTTGCCTTAATCCTCATGAGCTTGGCAGCTACCAATATAAATTCGCTGGCAACTTCAATATTCAGTTTTTCCAGATCTTTGAGATACTCCAGGAAATTTTTGGTGATCTGAGATATTGGAATATCGTAAATATCCAGTTCATCCCTTTCTATAAAAAAAAGGAGCAGATCAAAAGGACCTTTGAAAAGAGGGATCTTTACTTCAAAACTCAATTTACTATCTTTTTAACGTTGATAAATGATGTACTAAAAACTCAAGAATTTCCGTCCAAAGGTATTTATATTATACTGATTATAAGAAGCATTAATAAAAAATAAATGTAATTTTGCACCGCCTAAACCAAATTATAATTAAAGGTTAATCATCTTTAATTTTACTTTTATAATCACTGAAGGCAAAAGTTAAAAAGATATTATATGTTAATTCAGCCAGGCAAAATTCTTGCAAATATCGAATCACCGGAAGATATAAAAAAACTGAATCAAACACAGCTTGTTGAACTTTGCAATGATCTAAGACAATTTATTGTTGATAATGTCTCCGTTTATGGTGGTCATTTTGGTGCGAGCCTAGGAGTTGTTGAATTGACAGTGGCATTGCATTACGTTTTTAATACCCCGTACGATCAATTGATCTGGGATGTCGGGCATCAGGCATATGGACATAAGATATTAACCGGACGGAGAGATATATTTCATACCAATAGAACTTACAACGGTCTTTCAGGGTTTCCTAAAATTTCGGAAAGTGAATACGATGCATTTGGTGTAGGACATTCCACAACATCCATCTCAGCAGGATTGGGCATGGCCATTGCCTCAAAATATAAAAATGAGCAAGATCGCCAGCATATTGCAGTAATAGGCGACGGTGCCATGACGGGAGGGCTTGCTTTTGAAGCAATGAATCACGCAGGTGTTTCGGATTCTAATTTGCTCATTGTTCTTAATGACAATTGCATGTCGATTGACCCAAATGTTGGTGCATTGAAAGACTACCTTACTGATATCACAACATCCCATACTTACAACAGAGTGAAAAGTGATGTATGGAAAGTATTGGGTAAGATGAGTAAGTTTGGGAAGAGTGCCCAGGAAATTGCTTCGAAACTTGAAAGTAGTCTGAAGTCATTAATTCTCCATCAGAGCAATCTATTTGAATCCTTGAATTTGAGATACTTCGGCCCAGTAGATGGGCACGACATAGATCATTTGGTACATGTAATGGATGATCTTAAAAAAATACCAGGGCCAAAAATATTGCATTGTATCACTACCAAAGGAAAGGGGTACCGGTTGGCAGAAAAAGATCAAACCAAGTGGCACGCTCCTGGAAAATTTGATAAGATCACCGGTGTAATAAGAAAAAAGGATATCGAAACTAAACAACCCCCAAAGTATCAAAATGTATTTGGTGAAACACTATTGGAACTGGCCAATCAAAATGATAAAATAATGGGAGTTACCCCGGCAATGCCTTCAGGTTCTTCTATGAATATCATGATGAATGCCTTGCCAGACCGATCCTTTGATGTTGGCATTGCAGAGCAACATGCTGTAACTTTTTCTGCAGGATTGGCCTCTCAAGGGTTGATTCCATTTTGCAATATTTATTCCACATTTATGCAACGTGCCTACGATCAAGTGATACACGACGTTGCCATCCAGAAATTACCTGTCGTGTTTTGTTTGGATCGTGCCGGATTGGTTGGGGCTGACGGACCTACACATCATGGCGCCTATGATATTGCTTATATGAGGTGTATTCCCAATATGGTGATAGCCTCTCCAATGAATGAGTCGGAGTTACGAAATATGATGTACACTGCTCAATTACCTGGCAACGGCCCAATAGCCATTCGATACCCCAGAGGACAGGGAGTGTTGGTTAATTGGAAGACTCCATTTGAAAAAATAGAAATTGGGAAAGGAAAGAAAGTATGCAATGGAGATGAAGTTGCTATTTTATCAATAGGTCATGTAGGAAATTACGCTATTGACGCCTGCAATGAATTGAGCGAGTCTGGCATCCATCCTGCTCATTATGATATGCGCTTTGCAAAACCTCTAGATATTCAATTGCTGCATGAAGTATTTGCGGGGTATAAAAAAATAATTACTATTGAAGATGGCTGTTTGCCAGGAGGTTTTGGGTCTTCTTTAATTGAATTTATGTCTGACAACGATTATTCAGCTCAAGTTATGAGATTGGGTATTCCTGATAAAATTATTGAGCACGGAGAAATTGAACAATTACATAAAGATTGCAACTACGACAAGGATAGTATTGTCAGCGCGGTTATCAAATTGTTAGAGCCGGCGTATGCTCAATCTTAATGATACACAGTTAAACTATTTTGAGCTTAACCATCCTCATCAAGAAGGACAAGCAAAAAGTCATGAAACCCCAGTTGTTTTAATTCATGGTTTTTGTGAATCAAGCACATTATGGAAATTTTTTAGCCAAAGTCTATCCAAGGATTTTAGAATCCTATATCCTGATTTACCCGGCTTTGGAAAAAGCCCACTTCCCAATGACAATTTTTCTCTTGAGCAAATTGGTGATCAAATAGTATCATGGCTCAAGAGTCTTGATATTAATCAATGCATTATATTTGGTCATTCACTTGGTGGGTATATATCTTTGGAAATATTGCGGAAGTACCCATATTTTGTTGATGCAATCGGCCTGATAAACTCCTCAGCATTTGAAGATTCTTCTGAAAAAAAAGGAATCAGAAACAAGCTTATAGAGTTTGTTGGCACTCAAGGTGTCCTACCTTTTATTAATACTTTTATCCCGTCACTTTTCTACCCTAAAACCATAAATCTCCATAGCGAAACAATCGAATTGATTAGTGAAGAAGGAAAATCGATTAAATCAGCGTCAGTAATAAAATACGCTGCAGCCATGCGCGATCGAAGAGATAGCTTGGATTTATTGAAAGAATATCATGACAGGATTCTCTTAATTTCAGGTGAGTATGACCAAAATATTCCTTTGGATAAATCAAAAGAAATGGCCAATATTCTCGATAAAGAAAATGTTCATATAATGCCAAACAGTGCCCATATGAGTATTTTTGAACAAAGAGAGTTATGTAGAAAGGCAATTATTAAATTTACTAATAGTTTCAATTCTATTAATAATGCAAGCTATTAATTTCGCATTATTCTCTATTGCAATAAATTAACATTAATTTAAATGACGCTCTACAATTTGTTGAAGGTCTCTTTTTGACATCACGCCAGATTGCCGCCATAATATATTCCCATTTCTGAAAAGTATAAGTGTCGGGACACTCCTTATCCCATACTTCATTGATGCGCTCTGGTTATTATCGACATTTACTTTGATCACTTTAACACGTCCATGTAGTGCTGACGCAACTTGTTGAACAATAGGTGATAATGTTTTGCATGGACCACACCAATCAGCATAGAAATCCACCAACACCGGTGTTTGATAATTTTTAATGAGATTTGAAAATGTTTTTTTCTTAGCCATAACCTTTGATTTTTGCTGTAGCAATTGAATTTTGATAAACTGTGAGCTTTTAATATTGAAATTGAAGCCCAAATATCTTCAATAATCTGACTTTACTTTTTTTATCAAACCTATTTTCAGCAAACAGAGAAGAGTAATATTCGTTTAACAAAATAAAGAAAATAAAACCTTTGTGACTAAAAAAAATCTGTCTATCAGCTTATTTTCAAAGTACGTTTATTATAGTAAATAAACAATTCTAAATGCTAAGTCGATTTCGATTAAATTGTGAAATTCTTGAAAGAATTGAATAAAGCATTGTTCAGGGAAGAAATCAATAATTTTAAACTTAAATTTATTGATTTCAAATTTTTTTATACATAGATTACTTTTGTAAGTATTATATAATAATCAATGGTTTTAAAATAAGAATTTGAGAAAATTATGACTTACTTTGACATTATATTCAAATTAAAAATCGTTTGAATAATTAATTATTTGTCAGATTGTTAAGGCACAGAGCATAGAATTTAC
>CAYREN010000272.1:0-6884 GCA_964423255.1 uncultured Roseivirgaceae bacterium
GGCAGTTTCGAAATCCTTTTCAAATAGTTCAAACGTTACTGACGGTATCATTTTTCTTAATTCTTCTTTGGTGTCAAATGCATAACTTTTAAGGCCTACTTTTAAGCATTGCAACGCATAAGCTTTATTGAGCTCAACAGAAAATGGATTGATGCTCACAGCATTTATAAGTACTTCATATGCCATATCCGGATCACCAGTAATATCATTAAAGAATTGTACGGATTCAAATACCCCCGGTTCGAAAAATGGATTGTTGAACCCCATCTTTTTAAAATCGGAAACTTTTTCTTCTTTTTGCGAAATATTTATTTGCTCCAAATTTTTAAACAATTGGAGATAACTGTTAACTATGCGATTATCACTTTTCAAATTAGAATAAAGACGTTGCATCATTTCACTATCGTTGAGATGATAGGCATATTTACATTGTGCCAGATTTATTTCGTCCAAAACATCATCCCTACTGATATTTAATTTACCCACTTGTTGCAACAATTCAGATGCTTTTTGGTTTTGATTTAATTCCAGATAGGCACTAAACAAACGAAGAAACCCAAGTGCCTGAATATCTTCATTATTAATATCTAATACTAAACCTTTCAGTTTTTCCAGATCAAACTCATGATAGCGATAGGCCAAAAATGAAAATATGGTTTCAATATCTTCGTTTAAGATGGCCTCTATATTTTTAGCCTCAATCACGTTTATCATTTTTTTGGCCATCGACATATTTATTGTATCTCCAATTTGTAAAATTTGCTCCCAAATGAATGCAGCCTTATCAAGTTCGCCAAATTCCATATATGAAAAAGCCAATTCAGGAGCAATTTCTAATCTGCCATTTTGAAATGCACTTTTAAAGTAATCTACAGCCAGTCCGTTTGATCTTTGCAAAAATGCCAGCTTGCCCAACAAACTATAATAGCTCTTTTCGGGATTCTGAATTGCCAGTTGGTTCAGCATAATAAATGATGTAGTCAATTCACCCTTTCGGTATAAGGCTAGCGCATTTGCCATGTTGATGTTGTCCTGAAACCAAGAACCATCACTGGAATCATAAAAAGACGTGGCATGTTGCAAATATTTCGTATCGACCAGTGATGGGTCATTTAGTGCTTTATTAAAATTATAAATCAGTTGTTCGACTTTTTCATTTTCAGGGTCACCAAATTGAATCTTTTCATTATCGTTTGAAGTCCTTTTAAGATCATTGGCCAAAACTACCAAATTATTTGTTGCGGCCAGATAATTTGATTTTTTAACTAAATATTCCAACGTATCGGATTTGATAGTAAAACCTTTTAACCTCAACAAAGCAAAGATATTGGTGGCTGCTTCATTTTTTGTGTTACTGTCATTGACTGATCTTTCCAAATAATAAAAAGCAGAGTCAATGTGGTCGATTTCCATATATGCCAAACCAAGGTTATTCAGTAGATTTCCATTGTTCGGGAAATGTTCCAATCCATCTTGCAAGGTAAATATAGTTTCAAAATATCGCTTATTATCTATGAGCTTTGAAGCCAGGTTAGCGTAAGCAAATTCAGTAGGATTTTTACCAACTGCTTGCTTTAGATAATTCAATTCCTGTCCCGAATTTTCATTTCTTTTCTCCAATGTTGCCAGTGCATAGTTTGCCCGATGACTGGTCCCGGAATAAATATTGGCCAATTTATAATATTCGGCAGCAGACAAGTAATCATCTACCTTAAGGTATAAATCACCTATCCCAGAATAATATCCAGCCACCGATTGGTAATAGGCTATCATGTTAAATCGAAAAAATAAGGCCAATACCATGATGATCCCAGCAAAACGGGATAAAAAAAATGGCATCTTCATTGGTTTATAGAGCACCTTGCCCACATTGGCATTTTTTCTAAGCAATTCATAAAAGTTCGCTATTACGTAGATTACAAACATAGTGCTAAATCCAAGTTGGCTATAAATTATTACATCTTCCATCACTTCGACAAACGAATCATTGCCAGAAACAAAAAAGTATGCAATGGTAAAATGTGCCGTAATAGCCATGCCAATGTACATGAAGGCCCCAAAAGGATAAAAGGAATAAATACTTTGGTAGGTACTCTCTTTTGTTTTATAACCCCAAACGCCAATAACAGAAGCAATTGTTAGCAGTAAGAAAGACCCTATCAAATACAAGTTTGTCTCAATTATTTTTGTATTGGTCAATAAAACCATCAAGACATTCAAAAGAAAAACTATACTGATAATTAGAAAATGGACCAGACTATTTTTATCACCTATCAATGCTCCCGACGTGATTATTTTCAACAAACTTGTTATAATTTCATGCCCTACCAAAAAGGTGAAAAATATGGTTAGTATTAAAGGAACATAAATTCCATAGTTGGCAAGATGTAGGAATGGAAATTCGACATTACTGAAAAAATAAATTATAAGACCAAAAATAATAGTGGCTACAAGATGAACAATAAATCTGTGGATAAACCCAATATTTTTATTTATAAAATGAAAATAATATAGAGAAGGAAAATATAATATGAATGTGATTACAAGTCCAATTTTTTCATACGTATTGAATAGCAGCAGATGGTCCAACTTTAATCCGACAAACAAGGCTGCAACAATGCCATTGGCGATGAAAAACCAGAATCTCGGCAAACCCGATATCAAAGCCAACATGATACTTATAAAAACTCCCAACCAAACTAATAGCAAATAAGCGGGCCACACATTGACATGAAGTTCCGATGCCACAAATCCCTGGGAAATAACATAGTTTTCAATGGTGATAGGAAATTCAAATATCCCCAGTCGATAAGTTTCGAATAGCGTTTTTACTGGGTTTACAGATGTTTCAATTTCCCAATTAATAATATAGGAGCTACCCATAATATAAGTAAATGCATATACTAAAATAGATAGACTAAAAATTAATAGAAGAACACGATAGAAGTCTTTTGTAGGATTATCCCAAGTATTCCAAAAAAAAAATATCTTCATCTGCAATCAGTTATTTTGTTTCAATTATTGAAACCATTTGTGCGGCTTCAAATCTAATCAATATTTAATTCTAAATTAACAACAAGGTATATATCCCATCTACCAAACTGAATAAAACACAAACAATAATCCAGTGTTTCATTTAGTATATGTATCATCTCTTTTGGTTTTGACTCATTGTTATTACTTTCGTCTTGTGTGTGGTTTGCAAAAGAAAATTACTTGATTTATGGCAATCTATTCCTTTGACATACTAGGGATAATCACAAATAATTGCATGCATGAGATGCGTCAGGAATACAAATTATTTATATCATTGTTGATAAAAAATTAGACAGATGAAGAAAAATATACTCTTAATTTTAATAATTTTTATTTCTGGATGGGCTTTAGCACAATCTAGTGGGGTATCCGGAAATATCAGTGACAAAGACACTTATGAAGCACTCCCTGGAGCCAATATAAAAATCAAAGGCACTTCTACAGGAACTACCACAGACATTAAGGGAAATTTTAATCTTGGTCAACTTAAAGCAGGAAGTTATGCTCTTGAGGTTTCATTTATTGGGTTTGAAACAAAAGACCTCTTAGTTGTCGTGAAACCAAATCAAACTACAAATCTTGGAGCTATCAGACTTGCATCATCTTCTTTAGGGCTGCGGGAAGTAGAGATTATTGCATCTGTTGCTGTGGATAGAAAAACACCGGTGGCTTTCAATTCAATATCCGGACAAGAAATAGAATCTAAAGTAGGTAACCAGGAGTTTCCGGAGATGCTTAGAAATACCCCCTCAATTTATGTAACAAAGCAAGGCGGAGGATATGGTGATGCGAGGATTAATGTACGTGGATTTGATCAAAGAGATATTGCGGTGATGATCAATGGCGTACCGGTAAATGACATGGAAAATGGCAAGGTGTTTTGGTCGAACTGGGCAGGCCTCAGCGATGTGACAACTAAAATGCAAATCCAAAGGGGATTGGGTGCTTCAAAACTAGCTGTTCCTTCCATTGGAGGATCTATAAATATAATTACTAATGCAGCGGAAATGAGAAAAGGCGGTGCTTTTGGCGCAATGATTGGCAATGATGGTTTTCAGAAGTATTCGCTTGTACTGTCCACAGGCTTGGGAGATAAAGGTTGGGCTTTTACTTTGCAAGGCACCAGTACGACTGGCAATGGGTACGTTTATGGAACAGAATTTAGCGGCTGGTCTTACTTCGCTTCGTTGTCAAAACAAATAAACAAGAGGCATTCGATAGGGCTCACTGCCCTTGGAGCACCTCAGTGGCATAATCAAAGAGATTTTGCGAATACATATAAAGATTATGAAAAATATGGCATCAAGTACAATAGCGATTGGGGACGACTCAATGGCAAAGAATTTACTTTCAGAAGAAATTTTTATCATAAACCCAAAGCGTTTTTAAACTGGTACTGGACTATCTCTGATAAAACAGAATTGGCAACTACCGCCTATGCCTCGTTGGGAAGAGGTGGTGGAACAGGCCCTCGTGGAGAAATCAATGGCAATCCTCAATTTATACTACCCAAAACCCAGGATGGGCTTTATAGATTTGACGATATAAAAAAATGGAACAGCGGTGGTTCTGTACCTGATTTTGGAGATGATAGAGAAACCTGGGAAAATACCAATCCTGGTGTTGACAATAGAAAAGATTTTTATGGAGATAAATATGTTAACACCAGCTCTTACGGTCTCATAAGAAGAGCTTCGATGAATTCACACAATTGGTTTGGTATTATTTCTAATCTTACTCATGAGTTAAGTGAAACATTTACCGTCACAGCAGGAATTGACCTTAGGAGGTATAAAGGATTTCATTATCGAAGAGTTGCAGATCTTTTGGGTGCTGATGCATATTACACAAATAGGAATATCAACACGCAAGGATATTTTATTTCTGAAGAAAATCCCTCTGACCCTCTTTCTAAAATGGGCAATGAAGAAAAATTAAATTATCACAATGAAGGTTGGGTAAAATGGGCAGGCGCTTACAGTCAGATTGAATATGTCAATGACAAGATCTCTGCATTTTTATCTCTATCAGGATCGAACCAGGGATATAAAAGAATTGACTATTTCAATTATTACCAGAGTGATGCGCTGAATGAAGCTGCAGGAAAAAAGGAAAATATGGCCAGTGGCTGGGAGAATTTCTTTGGCGGAAATATAAAGGCCGGCATCAATTACAACCTCAACCAAAACCATAATGTATTTTTTAATACTGGGTATTTGTCCAGACAACCCATTTTTGATAATGTATTCCCATTTTTCACAAATGCTGTTAGCGCTGATCCAAAAAACCAGAAAATTACAGCCATTGAATTTGGATATGGTTATAGAAATTCTTGGATTTCGTTAAACGTAAATATCTACAGAACCCAGTGGAACGACAGGCAATTTACAAGAACAGTCACCTCGGGAGGTGAAGATTTCACAGCAAATTTTGCTGTAAATCAGGCACATCAGGGATTTGAATTTGATTTTGTAGTGACACCATCAGACAAACTTAATATAAGAGGGATGTTTTCCGCCGGAGACTGGAAATATGCCAGCAACCCGCATGCAGTGGTATTTGACGATAATCAAAATCAAATTGACGAACAAACACTCTACCTAAAAGGTGTAAAAGTTGGAGATGCCGCTCAGACAACAATGAACCTCGCAGCCGATTATGAAATAATCACGGGCTTGGGTGTTGATGCCTCATTTTATTATGTAGATAACCTATTTGCAGATTTCAATATCGTCGAAGACGATTTCTTCCTGACAGAAGGTGGGCAATCATGGAAACTCCCTTCTTATGGATTGGTTGACTTTGGCACATTTTATAATTTTGATGTGAGCAAAGTTGATTTTACACTAAGACTAAATGTAAACAACGTCCTGGATAATAATTATATATCTGAATCGGATACCAATAAATTATTTGATGAGGAGGGAGACGCATTGATTCCTGGGTCAGAAAATGGAAGTGTGAGCAATCGTGTTTTCTATGGTTTTGGCAGAACCTGGAATATTGGCCTCAAGGTAAGGTTTTAGGGCTAACGCCAAGTATTGAGTACCAAGTACTGAGTACTCAATACTTGATACTTTGTACTCAGTACCTCTTAGAATAATTCAATTATTCCCATCTCGCTGGATAAGTTTTTATATTTTTGCGTTCCTAAAAAAATAACCTATGAATGCAGAAAACATATTGATCTTATTATTAGTAATTCTATCATTTGATTTCGTTTTTAATAAAGTACTTGAGTTTCTCAATATCAGGAGCATGAAAGAAGAACTTCCTGAAGAAGTGAAAGGTATTTACGATGAAGAAAAATATATAAAATCCATAGCCTATGCCAGGGCCAATAATAAGTTTGGATTGCTCACATCTACATTCAGTTTTATATTATCTTTCTGTTTACTTGCTACTGGATTTTTTGGGTGGTTTGATTATAAAGTCCATGAGTTAATTGGTACCGAGGAATTGGTTTCTCTCGCGTTTTTTGGACTGCTTTTTATAGTATCGGATATTATAAATATTCCTTTTCAGATTTATGACACCTTCGTGATTGAGGAAAAGTTTGGTTTTAATAAAACTAATACCAAAACATTTATTCTGGACAAACTCAAAGGATATTTGCTGGCAGCTATCGTTGGTGGCCTGATTCTATTTGTTTTATTAAAACTCATCACCACTTTCGGACCTGATTTCTGGATTTATTTTTGGATAGTCATATCCATCTTTATCCTTATCATGAATATGTTTTATACCTCTTTAATTCTTCCATTATTCAATAAATTAACACCTCTTGAAGATGGCGAGCTAAAGGATGCGATAAAAACCTACAGCAAAAACGTAAACTTTCCTCTTGA
>CAYREN010000273.1:0-6875 GCA_964423255.1 uncultured Roseivirgaceae bacterium
TGGAATATTGTATTTTACAGGAACGATGAACCGTATTCGTGCCGTAGATGCCACCAATGGTACTGTGATCTGGGAGTTTGATCCGGAAGTAGCCAAATACATTGGAAAAGACAAAAAGCCAGGATGGACCCAGTCACGAGGTATTTCTTATTATAATGGAAAAATTTTTACAGCCACCTGGGAAGGCCGCCTGATCGCTCTCGACGCTAAAACAGGAGAGCAAATATGGTCAGCATTAACCATTGCCCCTGATAAAAAAATGAGTATTACAGGAGCACCCAAGGCATTCGCTGGCAAGGTAATTATTGGTAATGGAGGTTCGGAAGCAGCCCCTAACAGGGGATATGTAACTGCATATGATGCAGAGACAGGTAAACAAGCCTGGCGTTTTTATATCGTTCCCGGAAATCCAGCAGATGGTTTTGAAGATGAGGCCATGGAGATGGCGGCCAAAACATGGACCGGTGAATGGTGGAAATTTGGTGGAGGTGGTAATGCATGGCATGGATTTACATACGATGTTGAATTGAATACTATCTATATCGGAACAGGAAATGGTGGTCCCTGGAACCCGAAGGTGCGAAGTGAAAATGGAGGAGATAATTTGTTTCTATCATCAATAGTGGCTTTAGATCCGGAAAGCGGAGCATATAAATGGCACTATCAAACTACTCCAGGTGATAGTTGGGATTTCAATTCCTGCATGGATATGGTATTGGCAACAGTCGATATCGAAGGTAAAGACACTAAGGTAATTATGCATGCACCAAAAAATGGTTTTTTCTATGTCATCAATCGTGAAACTGGAAAACTGATTTCTGCTAAACCATTTGTAGAAACTTCATGGGCCTCAAGTGTAGATTCAATTTCCGGGAAGCCCAATATAAATCCAAATGCACGCTATGAAAATGGTAGTGTCTACATCACACCAAGCCCACATGGCGCACATAGTTGGCATGCCATGTCATATAACCCAATGACCGGTTTGGTTTACATACCAACTATTCACGATGCCACTATTTTTGATGCCAGCAATATAAATGTAGATGATTGGAGAAATAATCCAGATAAGGGAGGCATTGCCGTAAGTATTTCAGATCCTGATTCATTACCACGACCTTATACAGGTTCCTTGCAGGCCTGGGATCCTGTTACTCAAAAGCTAGCATGGATTGTGGCACACAAAGAACTTTGGAATGCCGGAACACTCACAACAGCAGGTGGCTTGGTTTTTCAAGGTACAGCAGATGGCAAATTCAATGCCTATGATGCCAAAACGGGTGAATTAATATGGAGTTACAATGCAGGTTTGGGGATTTCAGCTCCAGCCATTACCTATCAAATTGAAGGAAAGCAGTATATCGCCTTGTTAGTAGGTTGGGGAGGTTCTTTTACTGGTGTCGGAAACAAAAGCTTAGGTTGGGATTATAATAGACATATGCGTCGACTAATAATTTTCTCCCTTGAGGGCAAGGCTATTGTGCCTGCACAACTGCCACCATATTTCCCTGAACCTTTAGTGGATATAAATTTTAAAATTGATGATATATTGGCTGAAAAAGGAGAAGTATTATATTGGCAATGTTTCAATTGCCACGGATCAAACGTAATTGCAAAAGGCATGGCACCTGATTTGAGAGCTTCTCCAATGACCACCAGTCAAGATGCCTTCAATATGGTTGTGAGAGATGGTATTAAAATGGGTATGGGGATGCCTGTTTTTAGTGATTTGACAGATGAAGATTTGAAAGCTCTATTACATTTTATACGAAAAACAGCCAACATGCCTCAAACAAATGGCTCAACAAAAAAAGAAGTAGGGTTCTGATTTTAAAGTTAGTGTCTGATTGAAAACCTGTTTTCGTTACTTATTCTCCACCCTTGTTGGTCTTGTGGCCAACAAACACAATTCTCTTGAGTCTCCAGTTTGCATAAGTTTTACAATTAAGCCACGATGGTAATGCAATTATATATTCAATAGCATTTAACCATCTCATACCAAAATCATCGTTGATGAATAATAAAAAAAATGACAGAGTTGAAGTCTTGGTTTCATTTTTTTACTAATTTCAAAAAGAATAGAGAAACCGTAATATTTGTTGAAATCTTGATGTAAATTGTCAATTAGATTTTTGCCATTTCACTATTCTTTTTGATATAAATTAGAATCCAACATAAAAATAGAAATCATGTATAAATCAACTATCAAATTTCATTTAGAAAAAATTTCGACATCCTTAGTGCTGTTCCTGTTTGTGATATTGATCGGTTGTCAGCCTGGCAAGAAAGATAAAAAATCTATGGAGGTGAAAGACCTTTCTGACCAACAGGCGGCTGGCCCAGATATTAATATCATTGCTGACCAACTTATTCAGGTAAGGAAAATTGCTGGAGTATCAAGTGAATTGGCTACCAAATATCCAAATCTTGATCTTAAAGATGCTATTAAAATCCAGATGGCCATGTTATCAAAACTTGAGCAACAAGGAGAACGTGTTGTTGGTTGGAAAATGGGTGGTGGGTTAAAAAAAGATTTTAAGCCGGGCTTTGGTTTTATGATGGCCTCCAATGAAATTCAATCGGGCAGCGCTGCAAGTAGTGCATTATTTGCTGAGGGAAGTCCATTAATAGAGGCAGAAGTTGGCTTTATTTTAAAAAATGATTTACCAGGACCTACTGTAACTCATGAGGAATTAATTAGTGCGATCGATGGCGTAGGGGGCTTTTGTGAATTGATATCAAATCGGACTAAAGGGAGTTCTGATGATACCAAACCAACCTTCGAGCACGTGATGGCGGACGGTCTTTCGCACGGCGGTTTTATTAGAGCAAAAAAGATTTTTAAATTAAATGAAGTAGAATTTGAAAATGAAAACGGTAGCGTAGGAATTGATGGTGAAATAATTTCTGAGGGAAATTCTAATGAGATCGATTTGATAAAATCAGTCTTGTACCTTGCAAATAAATTACCTGAGTATGGGAGATATTTACATGCCGGTGATATAATTATTACCGGATCAATAGTTAAACCTCCAGCAGCAAATGCAGGTGATAAAATTGAAATATCTTTCTCCTCATTTGAAGATTTGAGTCTTGAACTTGAATAGTAAATCGTATCAGCAAGAAAACTATCAATTTCAATAGCATACATCATTGCGAACTGAGTGAAGCAATCTGTAAAACAAAAGATTGCTTCGTGCCTACCAATGACGTAAATAAATATTCGTCCTCACGGGGTCTCTTTAGGACCCCGCAAAGCTGTGGGGTCTCCAAAAGGAAGACCCCACAGGGACTTTAATTTTTTTACGTCGTTCAAATTTGTGCGTTTTGAAAAAATGTTAACTCTCGCAATGACGGCACCAACTTAGTTTTCTTGCAACCACTTATTGGCAAAACATTTTTTTAATATTTCTATTTGATATGAATGTAAATAGCAAAGTATTCTTTATTCTGATCATTTCATTTATTGTTGTTCTATCTGGCTGCAGAGGCGACGAGCTAAACATATATGTTTCTCCAAATGGAAGTGATAGTGCGAAAGGCAATGCTTCAAATCCGATTACCACCTTGGCGCATGCGGCAGAATTAGCAAGAGCCAAAGTAGGGAAGATTCCTGTCACCATTTATCTTTCTGGAGGTTATCACTATTTGAAGGAACCTTTGGAATTGAGCGAGGTTGATGGAGGTACTGCAGAGTTTCCTGTTCGTTGGAAAGCAAAGCCTGGAGAAAACCCAGTAATCAGTGGTGGGGTTCAAATAAAAAACTGGCAACAGGAAAAGAATGGATTGTGGTCAGCGATATTACCCAATGAGGTAGATAAGAATTTCAGGTCTTTTTACATAGAAGATAAACGAGCTGTCAGAGCACGATTCCCGGATACAAATTTTTTGAAAGTCGCTAAAGCTGGTGCAGATAACAGAACAAATTTCTTTTTTAAAAAAGATCAGATTCCCGAAGTTGGTAATGTAAAAGAATTGGAATTAGTTTTTATGCACGACTGGTCAATTACCCGTATTGGGGTAAAATCAATTGACTGGAAAATGAATCACCTTACGACTGTCGATTCTATTGGAGGGAGGCTTCCTTTTTTTAACATCACAAATTGGGGTGAGCATCCCCGTTATTTTCTTGAGAATGCACGTGAGTTTTGCGATAGCCCGGGAGAGTGGTACTGTGATTTTAAAGAACGAAAAATCTACTATTATCCAAGGCCCAGTGATAATATGAATAATACAAGTTGCGTAATTGCCATAGCTAATAAATTATTAACAATTAGAGGAACATTGGAGAAACGAGCATCATTTATCAGTTTCGAAGGTATCGACTTTGAACATACTAATTGGCAGGTTCCTAAAAATGGATATTGCGGAGTGCAGGCCTGCATGTATGATGACAGAAATAAGGTTAAAAGATCATGGGTTCCTGCAACAATCGAACTTGATCTTGCTGAAAATTGTCAATTCAATCAATGCACTATCAGGCATACTGGTGGTTCGGGTATCTGGATTCGAGAAAATTGTTCGGCAGTTGAAATTTCAAAATGTCACATATATGATGTTGCCGGTAATGGTATAAATATTGGCGAGGGTAGTGATCGAATAGTTAAAGGTAAGTCATGGTGGCAATCAGCTCCAGAGCAAGTTTCTATTGGCAACAAAGTATCTCATACCTTAATTGAAGATTGCGGCAAGCAATTTTATGGTGCCATTGGGATTTGGGGAGGTTTAATTGCAAATACTATTATTGACCATAATGAAATCAGGGACATGCCCTACACAGGTATATCGATTGGCTGGATGTGGAATCCGAGTCCTACACCTTGCCGGGAGAATACAATTAATGCCAACCATATCCATCATATCATGAACAAACTGAGCGATGGCGGCGGAATTTATTGTCTTGGGTTACAACCAAATAGTCGAATTTCAAATAATCTTATTCATGATGTCACGGTCAATGCAGGAAGGGCGGAGAGTAATGGCATGTTTTTGGATGAGGGTATAACGGATTTAATTGTAGAAAACAATATCGTATACAATATTGCTCGTTCGCCATTGAGATTTCACAAAGCTTTTCATAATACGGTACGAAATAATGTTTTCGTTTGTGGAGATGACATCCCTCCAATAAGGTATAATCGAACTAAGGAAGAAGATATCATTAAAATTGATAATGTAGTTTTAAGCCAGTCATCTGTCATTGACTTGGAAATTTTAGAGGAAATTATTGAAAAGCGAAAAGTAGATATTGGTCCGGGCATGGATTTTTGAAATGGTTTCTGGTAGAAAGATTTGTTAGTACTACAATATAACAAGTGCTATTTCCTTTGGATAATCTTTGTCATTTCCGGGTCAAGTTGCTTCCCAAAATATGAGTTGTAAGAAGCATCTGCACGTTCACTGTTAATGATGCCAAATCCTCCGCTAAGATTCCAGAGTGAATATCCTATCTGGTAATAATTAAAAATATCCACCACATCCGACAGGTATTTGATCGTCACATCATATGGTGTGTGATGATAAACTCCAAATTCTTGTATCATCACTGGAATATTCTCCAACTGTGCTGTTTCAAGCGTTTCTACTAAATTGCCCAAGGACAAAATGGTATTACCAATACTATCAGTAACAACCCCTTCTGTTATTTTATATGATTCTTGCATTGATCCCCAGGTATTATTTCCCGGAACAATTTTGACATTATTGTTGCCTGCATCAATAGTGATTTTATTCAAAGTCATCCAGTCTCCAATGGTATTGGATATGGTCAATTTTTGTCCGTTTGATGGAAAGGTGACACCATAGTCTTTATCGGAAATATTCTGATATCCCCATTTCGTATTTATAATTTGAGTCCAATCATCTTCGAGCTCTGGTCCGGTAATAAACTGTTTGGTAAATATTATCTCATCATCAAGTTTTATCTCAAGAGTAGATTGGATAGAAACCTGATTTACATTTATTACAATTTCTCCATCCTTCGGAAAATCACCCTCAAATACCAGCGAGGATTGAAATTCATTTTTCCATGATCCATATAAAAAGTTAGAGATTTTTGTTACAGGCCAACTGGGAATTGGCCAGGTATCTGAACCCTCTACCCAGCTTGCCTGATAATGTGTCAACCTGAATGGCTGGTACATGTGGATGGATTGGATAATATTTTTAGTGTTTTTAAATGACGCAATCAATTGCTGACTATAATTTAATCCATCGACAAATACAATCCTGTTTGGGTTAATCTCATGGATTTTGTCTATGGCCATTTGCATGACGTTCACATATGTCATTTCGTCCATATCTTCGGGCTCGTTGACAAGATTGAAGCTTACATCTTTATATGAAATATTTCTATATCGATTGGCAAAATAGGCCCAGTGGTTTACAAAGGCTTCCTGGGCAATGGGGTCTGACCAAAGATCGAGGTTTTGATTGGCAGGAACTACATCTGTACTGACGCTATATCCTGGTGCTCTATGCAAATTAAGGCAAACATGAATACCATATTGTTTTCCCCATTCAATAGCATCATCAATTTCCGCCAGCTCATTTTCAATAAAATCATTCCAATTCCCAGCTTTAGTATATGTTCTGTAGTCCAGCGGTAATCTCACAAAATTGAATCCCAAATCTTTGATCATTACAAACTCATTTTCTGTAAAACCAAAATTTGATCTATTCACATTAAATTTGCCCTGAAGATTAAATCCTTTATGATTTTTACTAAATTGGTGCAGGTCAATGAACTGTTCTTCGATCGGTTTAATATCGTCAATTCTACAGCTGTAAAAGAAAACAGATGAGATCAAAAATATTGTGATTACTTTAGATTTCATGCTGACAATTATTGAGAAAACGAATTAGCAAAGTGTTTT
>CAYREN010000274.1:0-6862 GCA_964423255.1 uncultured Roseivirgaceae bacterium
ATAAGATTTCTGAAATTATGGTAAAGCAAAAGCGATATAACTGTCGCCTGATTTTGTTCCCATTTTTCCTCCCCCGCATGCGATTACTACATATTGTTTGCCTTCAATTTCATAAGTACTTGGCGTAGCATATCCTCCGGCAGGGAGCTTGTATTTCCAAAGTTCTTCACCGGTACTTTTATCAAAAACTCTAAAATGTTCGTCTTTAGATGCACCAATAAAAAGAAGATCTCCATCAGTAATAATTGGGCCGCCGTAATTTTCTGTTCCGGTTTTTGGGATACCTTTTTCACTTAGTTCTTCAAATTCGCCAAGAGGTACTTGCCATAATATTTCCCCTTTTTTCATATCAATGGCATTTAATGTCCCCCATGGAGGTTTCATAGCAGGATATCCAAGATGATCAAAAAAACGGTTATATCCGGTATGGGTAAACGGCACAATTCCAGCATTATCATCCAATCCAATTGTATGTGCATCAGTAGTTTCCTTTTTGCCGGCAATAAAACTCATTACGGCTTTTATCTTGTTGTCGCCAATATGCTTCCAGCCGGGCATGAAGTTTTTGCCATTGACTATAATATTTTCAATTTCATCCTCAGCGTATTTGTTAAAAACACCTTTAAGAGATGGGTAAGTCCCTGTTACATCTCCCATCATATCCTGACCGTGACACATAGCGCAATTGGCCAAATAGGTTGATGCTCCTAAGCTCACAGGATTTTCTGAATTAGCAGGATCGATATTTATCATGGTTAAAATCCATGCCATTTCATTGGCGTTTACATATAAAATATTTGTCTTTTGGTCAAAGGCAGCACCACCCCATTCTCCACCTCCATCAAATCCTGGATATATCACAGTTCCTTCTCTGCTTGGCGGAATAAATTGCTCTCCTGTACGGACATTAGATAAAATACCGGCAATATAATCATGTGATTCCTTACTGATATCGGTAATATTATCAGCAGTTAATTTCTGCCCTGAAAATGGTGGAGGCTTTAATGGAAATGGTTGAGTGGGCCAGGATTTCTCACCTTCCAGATCAGATGGCTTAACCTTTCTCTCTTCGATTGGGAAAAGAGGATCTCCTGTTTCCCTGTTAAACAAAAATACAAATCCTGATTTGGTAATTTGTGCTACAGCATCCACCTCTTTACCATCATGTACTACGGTTATCAGATTTGGTGGGGAAGGAAGATCACGGTCCCAAAGATCATGATGAACGGTTTGAAAATGCCATATGCGCTCACCCGTTTTTGCATTTAGAGCTATTAGACAATTGGCGAATAAATTTTCGCCCAATCTATTTCCTCCATAAAAATCATACGAAGCTGACCCGGTAGGTACAAAGACAATTCCTCTTTGTTTATCCAGGGCAAATCCTGACCATGAATTTGCACCTCCTATGGATTTATAAGCATCTTTTGGCCATGTTTCATAACCATACTCACCAGGCTTTGGAATTGTCCTGAATGTCCACCGTACCTTGCCGGTTCTCACATCATAAGCCCTGATATATCCTGGGGCAGCTTGTGCTCCTTCAGAAAGCGCTGTGCCCATAATCAACATATCATTATAAATTATCCCCGGAGTCCTGGATACAACATATAGTTTTTGTGCCCACTCCCCAAGCTTTGATTTAAGGGAGGCTCTTCCCGATTTACCAAAAGATTGAATGAGCTTGCCTGTTTCAGCATTCAAAGCAAATAGATATGGGCCTGCCGTAAAAAATATTCGTTTATCTTCACCGTCTTCCCAATAAACCAATCCTCGATTTACATGCAGGGAAAACCCCTTAAAACTTGAAGGGTCAAATATCCATTTTTGTTTTCCGGTAGCTGCGTCCAAAGCAAATACTTTTAGCTTGGGAGAAGTGCCATACAGGATTCCGTCAATGATGATGGGATTACATTGTATTTGGGTATTCTCCTTTGGATTGAAGTCTCCGGACTTATATTCCCAGGCAACTTGTAACTGATCAACATTGGTTTTATTGATTTGTGTAAGTGGAGAATAATGACTGTTTTCGTTATCACCCAGATAAACAGGCCAGTTTTTTCCAGTAATTAATTTCGAATTTTCTTTTTCTGAACAGGAACTAATTCCCAGAAAAATAAAAATGAAGACAAAAAATTGTAAATGTTTATTCATGTGAATATTGATGAATTTTATTTGTAAATATTTATTGAATTTCGTTAATCCAATTTTCTAAATAAAGTATTAAATCATTCAAAGAACAACTTTGCCCGTTTTGAACATATGCGCCACTGTTGGCCATTCCGGCCACCATGGATTCTTCTATTGTAAAACCCAGGAGTTGACCGAGGCAGTAACCTGCATTAAAATTATCGCCACCTCCGGTTGATATTTTTGGTTTTTTAACAAATCTCCCATCAGCTTTTGATACACCGTTTTTGTTAATGGAAATGGTACGATTTGTAGGGTGTATCAATAAATTCCCAACTTTTATTTTACCATAAATATAATTTCCTTTTTCAACCAGTGAAATAGTTTCTTCTTCAGTTTGGTTAACCCTATGGAGACATGAATATAATTTTTCAGTTTCATTTTCATTCAACCCCAGAGTTACCAAACCGTATTGATTATAACCTTTTATTACCTCCAATGCGTCATTTAATTCCTCGTCAGTCCTCCTTGATGGATCGGCAATATCGAAGAAAAAATTTCTTTTTTCTTTTTTAATATTTGGGAGAACTTCTTCCAAAATACCTTTCCAGACATCTGTTGATTGCGGTAAATTACACCAGTCAACTAATGCGGTTAATGAACTTGAACTTATATTTTCTTTGATCGTTTCCAATCCAACTTTATTCTTTACGTAATCCCAGTTAATACCTATTAGTGGGTCCATCACTGACATAAGGATTTTTCCATCATTGAATTCCAGCGCATTGGAAATGGCAGCGTTTCCAAGAGTTATAAGATTGACATTTTCATGCACTTCTTTAAAAACACCATCAATTGACCCATCGCCAAAATTTCCCAGACAAGTGGTCTGAAATCCCAGGGATCCCATGGCATGGGCCATAATTGGGGCATTACCTCCCAGCTTAGTTTCTTGAGTGACGATTTCAAATTGTGCGCTTTTCCCAGCCGCTTTTCCAATATTGATAGCGAAATCCTTGATTGTAGCAAAAAACTCCGGGCCATCTGAATTTTGAGATTTTACAGGTCGTTGAATGGAATCAATAAATCCATCCAGGCCAACAAAAACATGACTTTTGTTTATTTCTGCAGAATTACTGTTAAGCTTTTTGAGTGTTTCGATAAGTAAATGTTTGTCCATGATATTGTTAATGAAGTCTTTTTATTTTATAATCTAAAAGTAGTATAATATTGGTAAATACATAAAAAAAGACTGCGTCGTTAGAGGCAGTCTTTTTATTATTCATTATAATATTTACAATCTAAGCAGGAAAATCTAACTGTGCCTGCGCTGCAGCCAATCGAGCAATTGGCACTCGATAAGGAGAACAGCTCACATAGTTCAATCCTGTTTTATGACAGAATACTACTGATCTTGGATCTCCACCATGCTCACCACATATCCCAATTTTCAGATTAGGCTTTACGCTTCTTCCACGTTCAACGCCTATTTCTACCAGTTGGCCAACGCCAGACTGATCGAGTGTCTGGAATGGATCGTCAGTAAGAATTCCTTTAGCATAATATTCTTTTAGGAAAGTCCCTGCGTCATCACGGCTATATCCAAAAGCCATTTGTGTTAAATCATTAGTTCCAAAAGAGAAAAATTCCGCTTCTTCAGCTACTTCATTAGCAGTAAGTGCCGCTCTTGGAATTTCAATCATTGTTCCTACAAGGTAATCGACCTTAATACCTTTTTCTTCCATCACTTTATTTGCTGTGTCCACAACCAAAGTTTTTTGGTTTTTCAGCTCAGCTTTTGTTCCAATTAATGGAATCATAATTTCCGGTAGGGCATTAATTCCTTCCTTTTTAAGATCGCAAGCTGCTTCGATGATAGCGCGTGCTTGCATCTCTGTGATTTCAGGATAGGTGATTCCCAACCTACATCCTCTGTGTCCTAACATTGGGTTGAACTCATGAAGCGCATCAACTTTTGCTTTCACTTCTTCCAGGGTGATGCCCATTTCATCTGCCATGATTTGCTGATTTTCATCATCATGTGGCAAGAATTCATGCAATGGAGGATCAAGTGTTCTCACAGTTACAGGAAGATCTTTCATGGCCTTGAAAATACCATAGAAATCTTCTCTTTGGTAAGGTAATAATTTTGCCAAAGCTGCTCTTCGTCCGGCTTCGTCATCAGAAAGAATCATTTCTCTTACTGCTTTAATTCTATCACCTTCAAAAAACATGTGTTCCGTTCTGCAAAGTCCAATGCCTTCAGCACCGAATTTTCTTGCCACTTCAGCATCATGAGGGCTATCGGCATTGGTACGAACATTAAGGTGTCGAACATCATCGGCCCATCCCATTAATATTCCAAAATCTCCAGACAATACAGGGTCGATTGTTGGTACTTTACCTTCAATTACTTCTCCTTTTGATCCATCGAGTGAAAGCCAATCTCCTTCATTGAAAACCTTATCGCCAATGGTCATGGTTTTGTTTTTGTAGCTTACTTCAACAGCTGCACAACCGGCAACACAGCAAGTTCCCATTCCTCTCGCTACAACAGCAGCGTGAGAAGTCATACCACCACGAGCGGTTAGGATGCCTTTTGCTACGTGCATTCCAGCTATATCTTCCGGCGAGGTTTCAATTCTTATCAACAAAACAGGCTCGCCTTTTTCAGCCCACTCTACAGCATCTTCAGCATGAAAAACAATTTTGCCGGTAGCAGCTCCAGGTGAAGCAGGAAGTCCTTTTGCTATAATATTTGTTTTTGCATTGGGGTCAAACATCGGATGCAGCAGGTGATCCAATTGTTCTGGCTCTACACGCTTTATTGCAGTGTTTCTATCTATCAAGCCTTCTTTCTCCATTTCTACAGCTATTCTTACTGCCGCTTCAGCAGTACGCTTACCATTTCTCGTTTGTAGCATCCACAATTTACCTTGCTGAATTGTGAACTCAATATCTTGCATATCTGTATAATGCTTTTCCAGCTTTTTGTAAATAGTTACAAGATCGGCATAAGGTGCCGGCATCAATTCTTCTAATGTCGTATGTGTTGGATCACTTTTCGTAGAATCATTTAGTGGTTGTGGAGTTCTTACTCCTGCTACTACATCTTCTCCCTGGGCATTTACAAGGTATTCTCCGTAAAATATTTTTTCTCCGTTTGCAGGGTCTCTGGTAAAGGCAACTCCTGTAGAGCAGTCATCTCCCATATTTCCATAAACCATTGCCTGAACGTTAACCGCAGTTCCCCATTCACTTGGAATTCCATTTAACCTTCTGTAGGTATTTGCTCTGTCGTTCATCCAACTTCCGAAAACAGCACTTACAGCGCCCCAAAGTTGTTCCATAGGATCATCCGGAAAATCATGACCCGTTGCTCTTTTTATTTCAGCTTTAAATTCTGAAACAATTTCTTTAAGATCATCTGTCGTTAAATCTGTATCAAGATCAACACCTTTCTCTTCTTTTTTAGCTTCGAGAATTATTTCAAATGGATCTTCATCTTCTTTATTTTCAGGCTTGAGATCAAGCACTACATCTCCGTACATTTGTACAAATCTTCTGTATGAATCCCATGCAAACCTAGGATTACCAGAAAGCTCAGCAAGGCCTTCTGTAATTTCTTCATTTATGCCAAGGTTTAGCACGGTGTCCATCATACCCGGCATGGATGCACGTGAGCCTGATCTTACAGATAATAGTAAAGGATTTTTTGGATCGCCAAACTTTTTTCCAAGCGCTTTTTCAGTTTTTGCTACAGCAGCATCAACTTCAGCACTTAAACTTTCAGGATAGGTTTTGCCATTTGCGTAATAGGCAGTACACACTTCTGTGCTAAGAGTAAATCCCGGAGGAACCGGAACGCCAATATTACACATTTCTGCAAGGTTGGCACCTTTGCCACCCAAGAGGTTTCTCATTTTTGCATCGCCTTCAGATTCATTGGCAGCAAAAAAATAGACATACTTTTTTGAACTCATATTATTATAAAATTTAAAATTTATTGCATGATTAAAATACTTGCAATCTGATGTGAAACCGATCAAATAGATGAATTATGTTCGGGCTATTTTATTTTTTGAAATTTTAGCGCGCAAGTTAATGAATTATTACATGATTATTAGGGATGAGAATAAAAAAATAGTATGAATCTGAGTTCAATTTAAAAACACCGAATATCGTCACTGCGAGAATTAACATTTTTTTCAAAACGCACAAAATTGAATGACGTAAAAAAAATTAAAGTCCCTGTGGGGTCTCTTTAGGACCCCACAGTTTTTCGGGGTCCTAAAGAGACCCCGCAAGGACGAATCTCATTGATTCCCAGACTCCGTTCTGCCTGTCCGCTGTGGTGGGGGATCTGTTCGCAAATATCAGACAGACCTCTTGCCTCGCCGGCAAGCGGGCGGAACAGGTCCGAGGATTATCGACATTTTTTTATGTCATTGGCAACTTTTTTGTTTGGGTTGTGGTTTGGAAAAAGCGAGGAAGTCTGTTAAATAATACCTTATATCCACAAACCTCCAAGGTTTTTCCTTGATACTCAATATGCTACGCCAATTTTCCATCATCTATTTTAGTGAAACTTTGGAGCCCTATTATGCTGTATTGCAATGAAGGTTTTTTGATAAAAGATAAAATCGAGTTGAGGCTATGAAGTGGCAAAATGACAGATCAGCAAGTATTGAATTAATAGTATTCCTTTTGCCGGTTTATTTTAGCAATAAAT
>CAYREN010000275.1:0-6856 GCA_964423255.1 uncultured Roseivirgaceae bacterium
GAATTCCTTATTGGTAAAGAGGCGTATTGGGAAGAAGAGGGACTTTATATGCCGCTCAAGGATGAAAAAATTATACTTTATGACAAGAAAGGTAATAGAGGGATTATGGCCGCATCATCCTTGATGCAATTTGGCTACAAGGATGTTTATACCCTGGACGGTGGGTGGAAAAAATGGGAACTCACTTATCCTGACTTAACAGAAAAAGACTTAGACATGCTATCTGGCGGTGGTGAGGAAGACCATGCAGATGCCGGCGGATGCTAATATTTTTTTAATCACTTAAATTTTTAACTCTTTTAAATCTTAAAACAATGAAAAATTCAATTAAAATATTATTCTTGATTGCAATAGTGAATATTGTATTCATTACAAGTTGTAAGGAGAGCACAGATCCTGTTGCTCCGAATGATAATTATGTAACACTGACAAACTATATGTCCAGCAACAGCCTGGACCTTCCGGATATGCTATCGGGATGGATAGTTGCCGCACCCTCAGATGTAAATGATGCCCAGGCTTTTATAGACTCCTACGACATTATTGACCTCAGAGGATCAACAGATTTCGATGGTGGTCATATCCAGGGAGCAATAAATTCAACTTTAGCAAAAGTTCTTACTACTGCATCCGGCACCTCTAAACCAATTTTAGTAGTATGTTATACAGGGCAGACAGCTTCTCATGCAGTAATTGCCTTGAGATTGAGCGGGCATAGTGACGCCAAAGTATTAAAATGGGGAATGAGTGGTTGGAATTCTAATTTTTCCGGACCATGGAGTAGTAATACTGGAGATGCGGCAATCAACGACCCAAATTGGTCAGCGACTAACACAACTCAGGCTGATGAAACTTATGGAACACCAACATTGTCAGTTTCGGCAACCGATGGTGCAGGTATCCTTGCAGAACAGGTTAAAAATATGCTAAACGGTGGTTTTCAAGGTGTGGCAAATGGCGACGTTCTTGGTACTCCCGCAAATTATCATATTAATAATTATTGGGCAGAAGCAGATGTAGATAAATATGGTCACATAGCAACTGCATACAGAACCAGTCCTTTGGCAATTTCAAATATTACTACAATGGATCCTTCAAAACCAGTGGTTACTTATTGCTGGACAGGACAGACTTCTTCGATGGTTACAGCTTATCTTTCTGTTTTAGGTTACAATGCAAAAAGCTTGAAATTTGGCACCAACGGAATGATTTACAGCAATCTTAAAGAGCATAAATTCACCGTACCTACTGTTGATTTACCAGTAGTTCAGAACTAAAGCATTATAAGCCTTGAATATTTATTCAAGGCTTTTTCCATTCAAAAGCAAAAGAGATGAAAAATATTATAATATTACTTGGTATAGCACTGTTGTGCTTGCCAATCTTGTCAAGCGGACAAGGATGCTCCACGCCCAGCTCAGATGAAGGCGTAGTCTTATGGGGATATCTTCAACCTGAATTTGGCGCCACTTTCGAGGACGATACCAAGGCTGCCTTTCAATTTAGAAGAATGCGTATAGGTGTAATGGGAAATATCCCTTACGACTTTAGTTATTATGTTCTATTAGAAACAAGTCAGTTTTTAAACCCCAACAAAACAGGGCCGTTTTTAATGGACGCTTTCGTTAGTTACAATCGATTTAAATATATGAAAGTTGCTCTGGGATCATTCAAATATCAGTTTGGGCGAGAATTAAGCATGCCTTGCCATGGACTTTATACAATAAACCGTTCAAAGATGGTTGATGAACTTACGGCAAATCTCAATGGCGGCAACCGAGATTTAGGTTTAATGTTATTAGGAGGAAGCGACACTACATTTTTTACCTATAGTGCTTCAATAACAAATGGTACTGGTATGTTTCAAACGGAAAATAACCTCCTTGATACATACTCCTTATCTGGAAGAGCTACAATTCAACCTCTAAAAGGACTTTATTTTGGTGCAAGTGCACGATTTACTCAAAGTCCACCACAAGCAGAGGGTATAGAAGATGATGATACCAAAATCCGTTATGGATTTGACGCACAATACTCATTTAAGAAAATAACCATTTTGGGTGAATATATCCACGGAAAAGATGAAGGTTCATATACTGAAGGAGGTGGATGTGGTGGAGACGCAATCACTAAAACAGGAACAAATAATGCAAATGGTTTTTATGTGATGGCAGTATATCGAACAAATTCCAATTTCGAGCCTGTATATAAAATTGAAAGTTATGAGACCATAAAAAGCGATGGTGGTGATGTGCCAACTAATGTTGAAGAATCCTCTGTATGTCAGACATTTGGACTTAATTACTACCCAAACGACTGGACCAGGCTGCAGCTCAATTATATATATCGGGCTGAGAAACCAAATGAGATTAACAACGATATGTTATTACTTCAATTGCAAGTCAAATTTTAAAATTAAAATGTCATGAAACCGGCCTGCCTGCCTGTCGGCAGACAGGGCCGGAGCAAATTAAAGACCTGCCTACCGCAGGCAGGCACACAAGGGCATGATTATATGCCCCGGGAAATAGCAAACTTTAAAATTATAAACAGATGAAAAAGTTAAATATATTATTAGTCCTGGTATTCCTTATTCCAATACAATTTCTTAATGGGCAGGATATAATTACTGCACAAGAATTGTCAAAAATTATTAAAAAAGACAACGTTGTATTGGTTTCTACAAGAACAAATTCAGATTATAAAAAAGTACATATTACAGGGGCGGTACATGTAAATCATACAGAGTTGTACAATGATGGTCCAATAAAAAGTATGCTAAAAAGCCCAGAAGAAATTGCTAAAATCCTAGGATCTAAAGGAATAAGCGAGTCAAATTCTATCATATTATATGATGATGGTAGTGGGAAATACTCTGGCAGAATGTATTGGATTTTAAGCTATTTGGGAGCGAATGATGTTAAAATTCTTGATGGCCACATGGATGCATGGAAGGCTGCACGGAAACCCGTGACAAAAAATCCTACTAAAATTACAGCTACTACTTTCACTCCAAAGGTAGACAAATCTAAAATCGCTACGATTACACAGGTTAAAGCTGCATTTGGAAATGCTGAAATAGCCATTGTTGATGCAAGGACTCCAGAAGAATTTAAAGGAGCAACAACAACAGATTTAAGAAAAGGACATATTCCTGGAGCCATCAACATCCAGCATAAAAGTATGTTAGATGCAAAAGGAAAATTAAAACCTGTATCTGAGTTGCAAAAAATATTTGATGCATCAGGAATTACGAAAGATAAAGAAGTTATTCTTTATTGTGAATCAAGTGTAAGGGCAGGAATATTGTATTTTGTGTTGACCTCTACCCTCAATTATCAAAATGTTAAAGTTTATGATGGTGCATATTTAGAATGGCAAGCGACTTCTGCGAATAAAGTGGAGGTTTAAAATAAACTCGAGTTTGTTGATTCAGAATAAATTTTTTATTCGTAGCAAATGATGAAGCCACTTTCAATTTTTTGAAAGTGGTTTTTCATTTATACTTTTAATAAAAATCTCTTGGGTATTGAAATATGCTTTTCGATCAATTTTAACAACATGTTTTATAGTCTTGTAAATCAGCTTAACTTTGGTTTCTATTCGAAAAATTATGAAAAGGAATGCATTGTTTTTTGTGGTTGTGATTGGAGTTATAGGGATCAGTATTTATACAATTCGAGGTACCAGTAAAAAAACAATTGGCTACCTTGAAATAATCGAAACAGAACGCACTGAAAAAGATGATTACTTTAGAAACTCTGAAGAATCTCCATTAACTGCACATCAAAAGGCTGAGTTTGTTTCTCTTAGTTATTTCCCAATTGCTGAGAAATATAAAGTGAAGGCAGAGTTACATAAAAATGATAGGAACCAAATAGTGAAAATTCCAAATACAGATGGTGGAGAAAGGGAATATTATGTATTTGGCAATGCGCACTTTCATCTTGAAGGACAGGAGCTGGATATCATTGTTTATAAATCTGTTGATTCGTCAGACGATTATTATTTTATTCCTTTTTATGACAAAACAAGCAATGGGCTTACATATGGTGGAGGTAGATATGTAGAGCCCGTATTTTTAGATGAAGGTATATTGGAAATTGATTTTAATTTAGCCTACAATCCCTATTGTGTTTACAACTACTCATATGTTTGCCCTATTCCTCCTCAGGACAACAATTTAAATGTCTCCATTCTTGCAGGAGAAAAAATTCCCGATTTTAATAAATAAGTGTGATAAAATATGAAGAAGTAATTTTATTTTTCTCTTACTTCGGTTTTGTCCAGATTGGCAAAGGCTCAGAATCCTAATGCATCAGAATATTTTGTGAAAATATATCTTGCCTCCATTGGAAGGGTGAGAGCAAATGAATACAGGGTGTTTGTCAACGGCAAAGAGATTTTTATGTATAAATCCGGTTGTAGAATATGTTTATTTCGATTTTGAAGGGAAGGCAGACATCGAAATAATTCCTGCTCTGGATGTGAAGTTGGTAGATGTATGACAACTAATCCATCATATTGAGTCTGCTTGAAAATAAGATTCCATCCATTTCATTCTTGAGCAAAATTGCAATATAAGTTTAGTGAAAAATAATCAAACGGTATATATCTAAGATGGGGCCATTGTAAAAGGAGCGTTCTCTTCTGAAAATGTAGAACCTTGTACGATAAATTTGTCCTCATATAATTAATGATGATTATTTTTTAGTCTTCATAACTAACTCCGCATTTGAGTTAGTTAAGTTGCAACTATCATTTATTTGGAGTTAAAAGTCTCCAATGAGACAGGGAATAGGAATAATAGGGAATGAATATTAAATCTGGGGGCTTTTATCAGACTGAATCTATTTGTGAAATTATGACCTTCATAAATGGTTGGATAACCTATTGAAAACACAACCAGCCCTCCTGCAAATAATTATCAGGGGGTCCTTTGTATGATAAAGATTAAAACAAAGGCTAAATAACAGTTAATGAATATTCTTATTATTAATGTAAAATGTTTAGGACAGGATTGTTGAAGAACCTAAATTAATTGAAATTCCACCTACAAATAACTTAATGCCATGGACTGTGGCCCCACTGGTGTGAGTGTATTTCTCAAAAAACTACTGCAAATCGTAATTGATTCTACACTTCATAATGCTTATAGACTTCTGTCCCTAATGTTGTCCAAATAATTGATGAAAATATAATTTACGGATAGTCTCAAACAGGTTTACTCAGCACCCAATAAATTATTATTTTTACATGGGCATACTATTTCATAAATGAGATCAATTCGATCTAAGAGAAAACGTTTTTCGATCATTGGGTTTTTAAAACTCACAAGATTTCCAAATCTGTTGATTATTGGTCTTTCTCAATATTTGGCTTTTATTTTTTTGGTTGGCTTTCCTGATAATTGGCTTTCAAGAATTTTTGATCTTAGTATGTTTTTGTTGTTTTTGTCCACTGCTTTTATCGCCGCCGCTGGATATATAATCAATGATTATTATGATATTAAAATTGACTATATAAATAAACCGTCTAAAGTTGTTGTAGGGAAGCTTATAAAGCGACGAATTGTATTGGCCTCACATGTAGTGCTGAATGTCTTCGGTATTAGCATAGGACTTTATCTGAATATTTACATTGGTGTCATAAATTTTGTAGCAGGTTTTTTGCTTTGGTTTTATTCTAATCAATTGAAAAGAATGCCGTTTATTGGAAATTTTGTGGTTGCATTGCTTACAGGACTTTCTATTTTTGTATTGGCCATTTTCTATCAAAGAAACATACCGCTCTTACTTAATTATACCATATTTGCATTTTCGATTAACCTGATAAGAGAAGTGATTAAAGACATGGAAGATCTAAGGGGTGACATGAGATTTGGTAGTAAAACTTTGCCGATTGTTTGGGGATTAAGAAAAACCAAGTATTTACTTTATGGATTAATATTAATCTTTGTTGGCATTTTATTCTACCTTTCTGTTCACTTGGGTAATCACACGCTAAACCTATTTTTTATCATACTGGTTGTGCCAATCATGTATTTAATATATTTACTTTATCGGGCAGATTCTCAAAAACGATTTCATCGATTAAGTATGTATTGCAAATTATTGATGTTGGCAGGAATCTCCAGTATGGCATTTTTCTAATATCATTAAAAAACCAGATCTGTGAAAATTAAAATAGCAATTTTTGCTTCGGGCAGTGGCACCAATGCAGAAGAGATCATAAAGTACTTTCAATACCATAATAAAATAGAAGTCGCACTTGTTCTTTCTAATATCCCAAAAGCCTATGTGTTAAAACGGGCAAAGCGATATAATATACCACAGTTTGTATTTTCTCGAGAGATGTTTTATAAAGAGAAAATAGTTGATGAATTATTAGAAGCCAATGGAATAAATTTTATTGTTCTTGCGGGATTTATGTGGCTCATCCCAGAGCGATTTGTGAATAATTACCAACATAAAATGGTAAATATCCATCCAGCGTTATTACCAAAATATGGGGGAAAAGGGATGTACGGAAATTATGTTCACGAAGCAGTTGTTAAAAACAAAGAAAAAGAATCTGGCATTACGATTCATTGGGTAAATTCGGCTTATGATGAAGGAAATATAATATTCCAAACCAGCTGTGCAATAGTTGAATCAGATACGGCTGATGATGTGGCAACCAAAATCCATAAACTAGAACATCAACATTATCCAAGGATTATCGAGAAGGCAATTTTGGCGAATAATTAATAATTTTTTTCGGACAATTTTTTCTACCCAACTCACTTTAGGGATTTTAATACAATTTCACACTAATAATTTATCCCCAAGAATTACTGATTTGAGATAATCCATAT
>CAYREN010000276.1:0-6845 GCA_964423255.1 uncultured Roseivirgaceae bacterium
GAAGTTGAAATATCAGAACTTTTAAAGTTCGAAAAATAAAAAAGAAAGTAGAATAAAACTGATCTGTTTCTCTTAACTTCGGGAGAGAGAAAAACGCCCCACAACATTCAATAAAAACAACCCTACGGGTCACTAACGCTTGTTTTTATTGTTGCATTGTAGATAATGCAAAAAAAGAGACGGCATCAAAATGATAACAGAAATTCAAATAAATACAACACCAACTCAATTTGACCTTGAAGAAATTGAAAAATGGCTGATTGAAGAGAATAAAAAAATCAATGAGGGTTTTTATTGTAACTGGACAATAATTGAAAAAGCCTTTGATAATAATGAATTAGTAACATTGGATTTTAAAGAAAGACCAATCGGTTTTCTTGTTTGGAGTAAAGGCGAAATTTATACAGAAATTGATATTCTTGAAATAAAACCTGAACATCGAAAAAAAGGAATTGGACAAGATTTCTTTAAGAAAATTTCGGAGTATTTTAAACAAAAAGGATTTTTAGCAATTAAACTTTTTTGTTCTCCGAGAGAATCTGAGAAATTTTGGAAAAAAATGGGATTTATAAAATTTCCAAAGAGGGGATATTCTGAATCAGATTTGACCTACTTCAAACCATTGATTGAAGTTCAAACAACTTTAAAAAATGGACATACTAAAAACAAAGTAGAATTATGGGATGTCGAACTATATCAAAAAAATAATATTCTACCAAAATGGACTTGGGATGTTGAGGTTATAAATAACAAACTTATGTTGCCAATTATTCATCCGTGTAATTACAATTGGAATTTAAAATGGACAAAAAATGGCAAGCTAATGAAAGAAGATAAAGTGAAGTATTTTGACACAAAAAATCGAGTTGATTTCAGCCCTTTTTTATACATTAAGGAACTGATTGAATAAAGCACATACCCACAAAAATGCATATAGGGAATTGGGCAGTAAGTAGTTAGATTAAACATTATGAATATAAACAAATGGCATAGTAAATTGAAAGATTGGAGTTTCAAAATGCCCAAAATTTCATATTACCACCAATATATACTATTTAATAATGCTATCTAACCACAACACCCTTAATTTATACGGCAAGAAATTATTTGAGAGAGCTAAATTAACACCTCCCTTCAAAAGATCTAATCACCTTAGCAATGAGGCATGCTACCTTCATATATTAGAAGGAGGACATAATCAATATTCAGTAACAGATCTGGTAGAAGCAAAACAAGACAATGGAATTTTGATGAAATGTGGCAATTTCATATTTGACCCTGTAGCAGATAAAAATTCAGGTGAAACAAAATTGATTGCTGTACATTTTTTCCCAGATGTGCTAAAAAAACTATTCAAGGATAATCCACCGGAATTCTTATTTACTAATAGAGGTGACAAAGAGGTGGAAATGACTTACATTGATAGTAGTAAAATAATTAGTCATTATATTAAATCGATTTCTCTTTTATTTGACAACTCTACTTTAGCTGAAGAATCGATCCTAGAGCTAAAGCTTAAAGAAATTATACTAATCCTTTCTAAAATTGATTCCTCTGGAGTAAACCAGATATTGAATAACTTATTTAACCACACAACAGTTGTCTTTAAAGATGTGGTTGAAGCTCATCTCTATTCCGCCTTATCAGTTGATGATTTAGCAAGTCTGACAAACAAGAGTCTTACATCATTCAAACGTAAATTCAAGGAAATTTATGGGTCAAGTCCTGCTAATTACGTTAAAAACAAACGCCTCGAGAGAGCTGCAAAGCTTTTAATAATCACAGACGAATCTATTTCAGATATTTCGTTTAAATGCGCTTTCAATGATTTAGCTCATTTTAGCAATTCTTTCAAATCGAAATACAATTTAACTCCTTCAGAATATCGTTTGGTCCAAAATTCCAAATCATAAGCCTAAAAGTCCAAAAATAGGAGTTCTCATATTCATAATTTTGTTGTTAAGGTATTGGAGGTTTTATACCTGTCTTCAAAACTGAAACGAAAAAAATAAAATCATGAAAGAGAAAATATTAGTCACAAGTGCAAATGGTCATGTTAGTTTTCCTACTACATGCGAGTTATTAGCTATGGGGTTTCAAGTCAGAGCCTTTGTAAGAAATCCAAATTCATCAAGTTCAAAAAAATTAAAAAAGCTTGGTGCAGAACTATTCGTAGGAGATCAGAATGATATAAATGATTTGAGAAAATCTCTTAATGGAGTTCAACGTGCTTTTTATTGTTCTCCTCCTGGGAACCATCATCTATCAAAAACTGTTTCATTCATATTAGCAGCTGAGGAAGCAAATTTAGAGCATGTAGTTTATCTGACTCAGTGGCTCTCATCCGAAAACCACCATTCACCGCACTCGAGGGAACATTGGCTAGCTGATGAGGTAGTTAAGATGCGCAACAAAGTTAACTACACTATTGTAAATCCCGGATTATTCGCTTTCACGTATTTCTTTACAAACCCTGTTGTAGCTCATTTTGGAATCTTACCAACACCTGTCGCAGGTGCTTCTCAAGGAAAAGTTGGTTTAAATGCCCCTCCATCGGATGAAGATCAGGGAAGAGTTGTTGCTAACATATTAAAAAATCCTTCAAGTCATGTTGGTAAAACTTACAGACCAACAGGCCCTAAACTAATATCCTTTGTTGACGTGGCTAATATCTTTGGGGAAATTCTTGGGAAAAAGGTGAAAGTAACCGAAGTTTCGAAGTCAAGATACCTTAAATCGCTTAATTCCTTTGACGCTCCTAGCATAAACGCTAAGGAATTCATGTTAATTAACGTCCCTTACTATCAAGACGAATTGGAACGAAATGCGTTCGCATTTGGGACATCTGCCGTAACTACTGTCGTTAAAGATTTAACAGGTAAAGAACCAGAAGATTTTGAAACAATCGCCAGAAGAGAATTTGAAAAGTCTCCTGAAATAAAACCAACTTTTACAAACAAAATGAAAGCTTTTAAGGGGTTCATGAAAATCATTTTTGCAAGTGAACCATCAGTTAAAAAACTAGAAAATAAATATGGTATTCCCTCCTCAAAAAAAGGTTATAAATATGTTCAAGAAAATCCAAACTGGGTAAAAGAGCATGAGTCACAGCCAAATTTTGTTTAGATAGAAACGTAGAGTTAAATAACTTATGGTATCCTATCAATTAGCAAAACAGTATAATTGAGTAGGCAAGGAGAATTTCACCCATTGGTCACCTTAGGTTTGCCGACGGCGATGCCTTTGGAACACACGAATTCCTGAGTTATATTCACCATTCAAGGCGCACCCAATGTATAAAAATAATAGTCGAAATAGTTTTGAATACAAGGGTTTTAGCCCACTTCAACTTCAGTGTAAATTGAAAGAATTGAGTTCCGAAACCGGCTACTATTCTTATCCTCACCGTAATGTGCAATCAAAAAAAGAGATAATAAATGACTAAAAACAGATTATTAATTTTAAATATCATTCTGATTGTTGTATTGATTTCAATATCAGTTATTGAAAAGTATCCTTCAATAATTTATAATAAATTCAAATCACAAGAAGTTTCAGAACCTTCATTTTTGATTAATTGGAGATATAAGCAAGAATTAGAACTGTATGAATATTATCACAAGGAAGGTCAGATTGTTATGTTGGGTAATTCAATTACATACCGTGTTGATTGGAACGAATTACTAAATAGAGAAGATGTTATAAATAGAGGAATTGGAAGTGATATTACAGAAGGTTTTTTGGCTCGAATGAAATATATTTATAGTGTTAATCCAAAACTATGTTTCATAATGGGTGGGGTGAATGATATCGCAAAAGGAATAAAACCTGAAATAATATCAAATAATCTATATGAAATTTCAAGAAAATTACAAGAAAAGGATATAAAACCAATCCTATTTTCAATTCTATATGTTGCTGAAGATTACCCAGATTACAAAGACTTTAATCTTTCAGTAAAACTGTCTAATGAAAAAATAAAAAAAATGTGTGCTGATAATAAAATCGAATATATTGACTTGAATGAAATCCTTTCAAACAATGAGATATTAAAACAAGAATATTCATTTGATGGCATCCATTTGACGGGTTTAGGATATGAAAAATGGAGAGAAGTAATTTTACCAATAATCGAACGGGAATTAGAATAGGCAGCACATAGTTGAGTACGCAAAGGAAATTTAACCCCAAACCTCTCACATCACACCCACCGAACGTGACATAGGCTTGCCGACGGCGATGCCTTTGGAACACACAATTTCATTAATTATATTCACCATTCAAGGCCCACGCAATGTAAATTTCATAATCAAGTGACAAAATTTTACAGCTATCATTGGTAGTAAACAAAAAAAAGAATTATGAAATCAATTTTTCCGTTAATGTTACTAACGCTATTGATAAGTTATCAAATTGATAATTTAAAAAAATATAAAATAATGATCAATCAAGAATTTAGGTTAGTAGAAAGAAATGGAGAAACACCGGAAATCGGACAAGTTCCACCACAACTTCAATTTTCTGACAAAAGTCCGAGAGATATTTATCAAAAATTTCACGATTGGATGTTTACTACTTTTCCAAAAGTCAGAAAAGAACCTACACGAATTTCTGTACCAACATCAATAGCAATGTGGTTAGACGAGAATGAAGATGTAGGACACATAGATGTTTTATGCCTCCTTCTGGTGGTAGAGAGTTTACTCATATCCATTTAGACGGAAGTTTCCATACAGTTGTTGATACTGATGTAGAAAATGAGATTATTGCAAAAAAATGGGGAGTAAGACATATGTATTATGACAGAGGAGTAAAAGAGGTTTTGGTTTATGCTCCACGAAATGAAGAGGAAATTGAGATAGCGAAAACTATAGTAATTAAATCTTACGAATATGCTACTGGAAAGAAATACAATGAATAAATAAAGCCAACCGCCAACAAGAACCTATACGTAATGCGGGTTTTGGTGGTAAATTAAAGTTTGGAGCAATTAATGAAAACCGCTAAACTGTACCTGGTATATTTGACTGGACAGTAAGTTAAGCACGTACACATCAATTCTTTCTTCACGCTATTCAAGTCAATTTTCTTAACGTGATTTAGATAAGGCCGGGTTTCAAAGTAAAAATTATCATATACTAAGGTGAAATTTATTTGTCTTCTGAATTATTTAAATACACATTATGGCGATGAACCTAAAAAATAAACCAGAAAATAATTCATGGGCTGAGTTGCACAAAACATGGCTTTGGGACTTCCAAATACCGGTATGCCCGTTGCCATCGATATTGGAAACGCAAAGGATATTCATCCAGGAAACAAGCAAGTTGTTGGCAGAAGGTTTGCTTTAAAGCACTGGCCAAAACATACAATCAGGATATTCCCTATTCCGAGCAAATGTTTAGTTCCTTGAAAATTGAAAAAGAGAAAATTTTATTGCAATTTGATCAATTAGATGAAGACTTGGTCATTCAGGGTAATAAAGAACTTCAAGGATTTGCTAAAGCAGGAAAGGATAAAAAAATCATATGGGCACAAGCTGAAAATGAAGGTGCTAAGGTTATTGTTTGGAATCCAAAAGTTAATGATCCAGTAGCTGTAAGATATGGTTGGGCAGCTAATCCTCTTTGCAATTTATATAACAAAGCTGATTTACCAGCCTCCCCTTTCCGTACGGATGATTGGAAAGGAATTACATTTGGAAAAAAGTAGAAAATATGATTGAATTTATAAACCAAAAAATACTACTCTTCATATTGATTGGATTGTCAGTATCTTCTTGCTCTAAAAAATTATTATACAAGCATCATAATTTGGCAAGTCGAAAATTTCAGGGTATTCCCAGCATGGCCATCAGTTCTGAAGGTCGACTTTGGGCAACATGGTATGCCGGAATCACACCCAAGGAAGATCAAAATAATTATGTTGTGGTATCTACCAGTGGCGATAGTGGAAAATCATGGGCAGAACAGTTCGTTGTTGATCCCGACAATGAAGGCCCTATCAGAGCATTTGATTCCGAATTGTGGATAGATCCGGAAGGTAGGTTATGGTCTTTCTGGTCTCAAACCAAGGGTCATGATGGCACAATCGCCGGACTTTGGGCTAAAACAAATGATAACCCAAACAAAGGAAATTCCAAATGGTCGGCTCCACGGCGGATAACAGATGGAATCATGATGTGCAAGCCCATCGTCCTTTCATCAGGTGAGTGGATTTTACCTGTTTCCACTTGGAAAGATACCGACAACAGCGCCAGAGTCGTTGTCTCCAATGATAAAGGATTAACTTTCAATGTGCGAGGTGCTTGCGATATTCCCAAAGATGTGAGAAACTATGATGAGCACATGATCATTGAACGTAAAGATAAATCTTTGTGGATGTTGGTCCGCACTTCATATGGTATTGGGGAAAGCATATCAAAAGATACCGGAAAAACCTGGAGCGATCTGAAGCCATCAAATATCCAGCATCCATCAGCTCGTTTTTTTATTAGAAGACTTCAATCAGGGAATTTGTTGCTCGTAAAGCATGGGTTGATAAATGAAAGAATCGGGCGCTCGCACCTCATGGCTTTCCTTTCAAATGATGACGGCAATACCTGGTTTGGAGGATTACTCATTGATGAAAGAAAGGGAATTTCATATCCGGATGGTCAGCAAAGTCAAGACGGCACCATCCATATTATTTACGATTATTCCAGAACGGGGGATCGGGAGATATTGATGACGAAATTTAAAGAAGAGGATATGGTCAATGGAGAAAAATTACATTCAGGTCCTTCCCCGAGTATGATAGTTAGTAAGTATATTGATTAGATTAGCTATTCGAATTACAAATTGAAA
>CAYREN010000277.1:0-6810 GCA_964423255.1 uncultured Roseivirgaceae bacterium
ACAAATAGGATCAGCGTATTAATTTGATTGTTGTAAATTTTCTAAACCTCAAAATTTAACTATCATTTTATTTAAGCTTGAAAACTGTTGTATCTGATTCCAGCGTAGGGACAATATAGTTCCCAATATCAATTTTGGCATTTGGAAATAATAATTCAATGGATTCCAACTCAGTATTTTCAATATGAGTTTGATAAAGATAAATAGATTCTAATTTATCCAGCGATTTCAGATTTTCCAATCCTGATGCTGTGATATTCGTCCACACTAAATTGAGATGAACGAGCTTTTTCAGGTTTTGTAAATCAGCCAATCCCTCATCTTCCAGATTACTATTTTTTACACTTAACCTGCTGATGTTGGACAATTGCCCAATTTTTTTCCAGCTGTCTTTTCCCAGTTTTTGATAGTCGAGATTTAACCAGATCAATTGTGATTTTATTTTTGACAATTCAACAATTGCCTCTTCGCTATTTTCCGATAATGTATTCATAAAATTTGCGGAAAGATAATTTGATGCTACAGGGGTTAACACAACATTGAAAGATCTTAGTTTTTCCAGTACTTTTTCATCAGCAGCCTTTACTTCCTTAATGGGGATAGAATTGTCAATAAATTTAATTTCATCTTTGGTGAGCACATCCAATAAAGAATCTGGCAATTCCAGCTCTAGTAATGTACTATCAAAATTAAGCCCGTTATCAATCCACCAAGTCAGGTAACCAATCTCTGCCTCGGAAAGCTGGTTTTTCTCCTTTGGGGGCATATGCTCTTTGTGGTCCAATGGCAAAAGCAATTTTTCTATCAACATACTTTTTGATGCTCGTGCTGAAATGATCTTGCCATTTTCACTGCCTATGAGCATCGCTTCTTTGGTATCTAATCGCAATTCGCCTTTTTGCTTGTTTTTTCCATGGCACACGTAGCAATTATTTTCGAATATGATGGACGTCGCCTCATATGCTGTAGAGTTTAAGGTAATTTTTCTTCTTTCTTTTGGAGTTAACGAAAACCATTGGTCGGGTGGAGGAGGAGTTAGAAAATCAGAGCCATGTGTTAATGATCCACCAAGATGCCCCGTTATGGTCATGGTGATTAATACCACTCCGAGTGCGATCCTGTAGTTTAAAACTGAAGTATGTAAAATGTATTTTAATTTGAAGTAGATGATCCAATTGATCAAAGTCATTGAAATACCAAACCACATATGTGTAGATACAGCATCTAAATTGTAGGAATCAGAAATTGACAATATATATCCCGAAATTGAAGTGGCGGTGGAGAATATCGCACTTGCCAGCAGTATCAGCTTGATGATTTGAAATGCATCAATTAATTTGTTTCTATTTGTAAATAATGCTAGGACTAAAAAGACTGTAAGAAACCCTATGGGAAGGTGAACTGCAAGAGGATGAAATTTACCAATGTATTCGAATAGGTTCATTAAAAAATATGAATTAGGGTTGCTGAAAATTTTTGCGCATCTATTATTTACTCATTCTATCCAACCTATGCTAAAGCTTAGGCTGGCAGGCATTATCGCCTTTTCTCATTTACTCATTCTATCATTAATTTCCCCTCAAGCCAATATTTCTTTAATGATTCTCCCTTCAACATCTGTCAACCTGAAGGGTCTCCCCTGGAAATTATAAGTAAATTGTTTATGGTCAAAACCAAGCAGGTGCAATATTGTTGCCTGGATATCATAAGGTGAAACCTGGCCGCTGATGCCACTATACCCGATCTCGTCTGTCTCACCATAAGACAGCCCTTTTTTGAGCCCACCCCCGGCCATCCACATTGTATAGGCCTCAGAGTGGTGATCTCTTCCTTTATATAAGTTCGTCTTGCCCTCTCTGTTTTCCTGCATGGGAGTTCGGCCAAATTCTCCTCCCCACACCACGAGCGTATCATCAAGCAATCCCCTTTGCTTTAAGTCCAATATCAAAGCCGTAACGGCCTTGTCAGATTGCCGGCATTTATTTACCAAACCAACATCGATAGATCCCTTTTCGGATGTGCCATGTGTATCCCAGCCCCAGTCAAAAAGTTGTACATACCGCACACCTCGTTCGACTAGTTTTCTGGCTAACAAAAGATTATTTGCAATAATTGACTGATTGGGATCGCTTCCGTACATCTTATGGATATACTCAGGCTCGTCGGCAATATTCATCACTTCTGGAACAGTGGCCTGCATTTTAAATGCCAATTCGTATTGAGAAATTCTGGTGAGAATATCAGGATCGTTAAATTCATCGTAAGACAATCTATTGATCTTATTGATTGCCTCGATAGATGCTTTTCGATTTTTCCGGCTGATGTGCTCTGGATTTTTGATGAAAAGAACCGGATCTCCATCCGACCGACATTGTACACCTTGATAAACTGATGGAAGAAAGCCACTCCCCCAAACACTTTTTCCAGCATCGGGATTGTTTCCTCCAGATGTCAGCACTACATAGCCCGGCAAATTAGAATTTTCTGTTCCAAGACCGTAAGTTACCCAGGAACCAATACTTGGCCTACCCAGTCGTGGGCTGCCGGTGTGCATCAACAATTGAGCAGGAGCGTGATTAAATTGATCGGTATGAACAGATTTAAGAAAAGTGAGTTCGTCGGCAATCGTAGAAAGATGAGGCAGGTAGTTTGATATCCAGGCCCCGCTGTCTCCGTGTTGTTTAAATTTAGCCTGTGGCCCCAGCATTTTAGGAACCCCACGAATAAATGCAAAACGTTTCCCTTCCAGCAGAGATTGAGGACAAGTCTGACCATTGAGTTTTTCAAGATCAGGTTTATAATCAAATAGCTCTAATTGCGATGGGGCACCAGCCATGTGGATATAAATCACATTTTTCACACGTGCCGGATAGTGAGCAGCTTTTGGTGCAAGAGGATTTCCACCGGGAGCCATATTCATTGGAACATTGTGTGTTGCATTTCCACAGCTACCCATCAAGGATGAAAGTGCTAAACTTCCCAAGCCCAATGAACAGTTTTTTAAAAAATGCCTCCGGGTTTGCTCCTCTAATCTTCTTAGTCTTTCACCTTCTAATTTCATAGTTTTTTAATTTAGGCCCGAAGAAGAAAGTTAGAAGATGATATCTCCTGACTTCGGTCTTCCGACTTTCTTCAATTTTTTACAATAAACTCATCCAGATTAAGCATCGTATTGGCCACGATCGCCATGGCATTAAAATGCTTTTCATCTTGAGAATTATTTAAACTTACCTTTTTCATTAATCCTTCATCTCCAATAATGCTATTATAAAAATCAACCAGCACCTCCAGCTTTTCATCCGAAATATCTTTGTACATCATTAGTTTATATCCATGCTTTATTTGATCACTTGTCATATTACTGCCTCCTTTCACCATTCGTTTCGCTAAATGAAAAGAAGCTTCTACGTACGCACTGTCATTTAGGGTTACCAAAGCCTGAAGCGGCGTGTTGGTATTTATTCTTCTCGAAGAGCATACTTCGCGTGCCATTGCGTCAAATAATATCGATGAAGGATAAGGACTGGTTCTTTTCCAATAGGTATAAATGGCTCTGCGATATTGATCCTCACCAGGGCTCTTTTCCCATTTACGGCCATTGTATGGTGAATTCCAAATTTTTTCCGGCTGGTAGGGCATTACACTTGGGCCGTACATTTTTGCACTTAATAACCCACAAACCGCCAGGGCCTGATCTCGAATTTGCTCTGCCGAAAGCCTAATCCTTGGGCCACGTGCATAATATTTATTTTGGGGGTCGGTAAACAAATTCTCCGGCGAGTTGAAAGAAGATTGCTGATAGGTTGCAGATGAAACAATGTAATTAAGCAAGGCCTTGGTGCTCCAGCTAAATTCATGCATAAATTTCCATGCGAGATGATCCAGCAATTTCTGATGAGTAGGAGCAATCCCCTGTGAACCCAAATCTTCTAAAGTCTCGACAATCCCAAAGCCAAAGAGCTGTTCCCAAATTCTATTTACATATGTTCTGGCAGTGAGTGGATTTTGGGGACTTACTAGCCACATTGCCATACCCAACCTGTTGGCTGGTGCATCTTTTGGGAAAGGGTTCATAATTCCAGGAACTTCAGGCGAAACCAAATTACCTAAAGAAAGCCAGTTTCCTCTTTCAAAGACCCTTGTTTCCCTTTTCATATAGGCTGGGTTTTCTATAACTATTGGGGTCGAAGGTGCTTTGACCCGGATCAAATCCCAGAATAATTTTTTGGCTGTTTCAAACCCTGCAGCATCTTTTCCCGGAAACTCCTCTGCAAAATAGAACCAATCAAACAACAACCCATTTTTATTCGGATTTTTAAGGTTAGGATTGTGATAGGTAAAATACAAGTCATGAATTCCTGCCGTAGGTTTGAATTTAATCTCATTAAATGTCCATTTTCCTTTTGTGTCAGCGACAGTAATTTTATTAAGCAGAGGACCGTTGACGCTGTCCAAATGAATTTCCCATATCCCTCCTGGCAAGAAGCTTCTAAATTTATAAATAAGCGAATTACTTTCATCTAATTTTACTTTTTTCAACCTACTAGAACCATTATTTCGAAAGACGAGCCATTTGGTATCGGAGAGTTCGCTGCTGATAAAATCATCGCAGATTAATGAATTATAACTCGGCTGCCAGGTCTTGAGGAATCGGATGATTTTTTCTGTTTGATCCTGTTTGGCATTTTTATTTAACCATTCTTTCAGTTCAATAAGTTTTTTATTATCGTTTTCATTGAACGACCGCAAAACTGGATAATCTGCATAAGTATCCTCATCTCTGGTATTATTAAAATAAGCCATGAACTTGTAATACTCCTCTTGTCTGAAAGGGTCAAAAGGATGACTGTGGCACTGTACGCACGAAAATGTAGTGCCCATAGTTACTTCCCAGGTGGTATTGACGCGGTCGATAATAGCAGCTACGCGAAATTCTTCATTGTCCGTGCCACCCTCATCGTTAGTCATGGTATTTCTGTGAAATGCTGTCGCTGTCAATTGGTCGTCCGTGGGGTTAGGGAGCAAATCTCCAGCGATTTGTTCTGTAATGAACTGGTCATACGGCATGTCATTATTAAAAGCATGGATCAGCCAATCTCTATATTTCCAGATTGTCCGGCTATCGTCTCTTTCATAGCCTTTGGTGTCAGCATATCTGGCAAGGTCCATCCACATTCCGGCCCATTTTTCTCCAAAGTGTGGTGATTCTATTAATTCATCAATATAAGATGCAATGGTGCCATCGGATGTATTATCATTGTACTTTTCAATTGATGCCATTGATGGCGGTAGTCCTGTCAAATCCAGCGAAAGTCTTCGTGCTAAAGTTGGCCAGTCAGCTTGTGAAGAATTTTTTAATTTCAATTCATTTAATTTGTCATAAATAAAATAATCAATGTCGTTATTTGCCCAGGATTGAAACTCGTCATTATCGGAATATTGATCTGATGAATTGATTTTTTGAACTGGATTATATGCCCAGTGCTTGCCCCATTTTGCTCCCTGCTCAATCCATTTTTTCAGTATGTCAATATCCTTTTTGTCAAGTGGATTTTTTTGATAAGGCATGCGCTCTTCAGGATCATGGCTGCTCACCCTCCTTATCATCTCGCTTTTCCCTGGATATCCGGGTATAATGGCTGGCTTTTCTGAAGCGGTATTTCCCTTAGCTTCTTCTTCAAAAAGTAAGCTAAACCCACCGCTTTGTTTGACACCGCCATGACAAGCAATACAATTCTTATTCAAAATTGGCTTTACCTGGGTATTAAAGTCTATTTCAGTATTGGGAATAAAATACCAAATGACCAAACCCAAAAAAATCAGGAGAACAAGGGGGATAGCCCATTTGGTGAAGTTTAAGTTCATTAATTTATTTTTTACTAATTAGTGTTTATTCCACTACCGAAAATAAAATATTTATCTAAAACAAGTCAGTAATTATTGAATAGACATTGCAATTATATAAATCTTTGTAAAATTATTTAGTTTGTTGCTTCAAATGGTTTTATTTAATAGTACCATATTCATATTGTAAGCTTTCAATTTTTTACAATAAATTCATCCAAGTTAAGCATCGTGTTGGCCACAATTGTCATAGCCCTAAATTGTTTCTCTTTCATTGAATTATTATAATTGGCCTTTATCATCAATCCATCGTCATCTTTTATACCTTGATAAAAATCAACCAAAACAGCCAACTTTTCGTCCGATATATCTTTGTACATCATAAGTTTATATCCGTACTTGATTTGATCTCTTGGCAAACTACCCCCTTCTTTTACCATTCGTTTTGCAAAATGAAAAGAGGCTTCAACGTACACACTGTCATTTAGCGTTACCAGGGCCTGAAGTGGTGTGTTCGTATTTATCCTTCGTGAAGAGCATACTTCCCGCGCCATCACATCAAATAATATCAATGAAGGATATGGACTTGTTCTTTTCCAATAGGTATAAAGCGCCCTGCGGTACTGGTCTTCACCTTTGCTTTTTTTCCAATTACGGGCACCATAAGGTGAGTTCCAAATATTTTCCGGTTGATAAGGCATCACACTTGGGCCATACATTTTTGCACTCAACAATCCACTGACGAGTAAAGCCTGATCACGAATTTGCTCAGCTGTAAGCCTGACTCTTGGTCCCCGTGCATAGTATTTGTTTTGTGGGTCCTTGGCTAAAATTTCATTGGTAGCTGAAGAAGATTGCCTATAAGTGGCAGATAAAACGATGTATTTTAAGAGAGCTTTTGTATTCCAATTAAAATCATGCATAAACTTCCATGACAAATGATCAATCAGTTCGGTATGGGTAGGA
>CAYREN010000278.1:0-6794 GCA_964423255.1 uncultured Roseivirgaceae bacterium
TGGCTGTCTGCTATGCTGGCTTTACCTCTCAGGTAATCCAATCCAATGTCAGTCAGTGGAGTTGGCGGGCTGGAATTGAAATTCAAACCTGCTCTGCCGAAATACCAAATATTGGCTTCTTTTTGAGCGGCAGCCTGTTGAAGGATCAGCAGTACAAAAAGTACAGATAGATATAATGGTTTAAAGAAGACCATGAGTTAAAGTTATGAATAAAAACCTTCAAGCAAGCGATTCAGAAAAGGAGAATTATGTAGGGTATAACTTTCCAAAAGTTTGGATGATAAATATTTAAGCCCACGCATATAATTTTTGGAAAGATATCCGATATTTTTATTCCTTCTTGCCTTTGGGAAGATATATTTGAAAACCAACATTAAATACCAAACCGGAAAAGCTAAGATAAAAATCCTCGGTATTATAACTCAAAATTCCTTCTATGCCGATATTATCGGTGATAAAATATGTCAGACCAATACCCAAACCGATTCCTAAAATGTCTCTTGAGCTCTTTTCATCTGAAGTACTCCTTGTTTGAGACCAACTAAATCCAGGCTGCGCATGTAAAAACAGCCAGGTTTTACCTGCCTGCTGGCGAAGCAGGCCATCCTGTTCTTTAGATTTACTCAACTCAAAATAATATCGGAAAAACGGGGCAATTCCTAAACTCACATGGCTCCACTCGCCGGATTTGAAGTACCTTAAAGTCATAGCTCCTCCAAGAGCAAAATTATCCATTAGAAAAATGCCCAGATTAGGGGTTGCATTAAATCTGTACATTCTGTCCGAATCGCTAGATTTATCTGTACTTAAATGAAAATTTCCCCCTAATAATTTCGATCCTTTTTCTATCTGGCCAAAGGCCGAAGAGGAAATAAAAATGAAAAGTAAAATGCCCATAAGCATATGAGTCATACTTTTCAATGAAATTAATTGAGATAATTTTTTCATGATAAAAAATTTTTAAGGTTGAAAAAAATGGTGATAATTATTAACCATGATTATTGAATTGATAATATTAAAATTAATGTAAAAGTTCCCCGGTCAATATTCATAGCAGATTAAAAAAACCTGGTTTGAAAAATAAATTCGTAGATCGCTAATCAAAAAACTATTATATATATAGTTCCAAAATCATCTTTTTGACACAGACAAATATGTTAGTAAGAGAAAAACTTTGTACTGATTGGAATGTTACTTACTAAATTGATGCATATATAACTGTCAATCAGTTATATGAGAAATTTTTATTCAACTTAAGGATTAAATATTTTCTTAATTTTTTTTAAATTAATTTCATTGGCTTTTCGTAAGGTATATTTGTATTGGTGAATCATATTAATAAATGTATCATCCAAACATGGCCAAAATAAAGCACATTGATATTGCTAAAAGAATCAGGGAAATAAGAGTTAGAAAAAAATCACGCTGGAAGATGTTTACGAGTCCACCAGCATTAACATTGCACGAATTGAATGTGGCAAATGCAATCCGACAATAGAAACGATATAAAGAGTTTGTGATAACTTTGATATGCCTCTATACGAATTATTTAAGCATCATTGGTAATTAGCTCAAAGTATGTGAAATGAAATTTTCAGAAGCAACTATTGAATTCAAGGTTAAACTGCCAACATAGGCAACTGTTGAGATTCCCCATTCATTTTATTGTAACAATAATTATCTCCTTATAAATTCGATCCAATTCAAAATATATACTATACCTTAGCATTTTTGCCAAATGAGTATAATCATGCCAATTCGATTTCGTATTTTTTTAGCTTTTTTATTTACCTCAGCCTCAGTTTATTCTCAAAAAATTAATGCCGATTACGTATTGCCGATTAGAGAAGTAGAAGACCCAATAGTCATTGACGGTGAATTAAATGAGGCTACCTGGGCAAAATCTGAAATTGCCGGTAATTTTAGTATGGTGTTGCCCATGGATACTAGTCAAGCAAATGTAAAAACTGATGTGATGATGGCCTATGATGAAAACGCTTTCTATCTTGTGGCCATATGTTATGACAATTCACAAAAAGGATACATTGTTGAGTCTTTGAAGAGAGATTTTTCCTTTGGAAAGAACGAAAATTTCCTTGTTTTTATCGACCCATTTGATGACCAAACCAATGGATTTACATTTGGAGCAAATGCCGCAGGTGCTCAGTGGGATGGCATGATGCACAGCGGGCATAGTGTCAATCTGAATTGGGACAATAAGTGGTCATCAAAAGTTAAAAATTATAAAGACAAGTGGGTTTTTGAATGCCGAATTCCATTCAAAACCATGCGATATAAAAAGGGCATCAAACAGTGGGGAATCAATTTTAGCAGGCTTGATCTTAAAGAAAACGAAAAATCGGCTTGGGCACCGGTTCCCAGACAATTTCCTACTGCCTCTTTGGCTTATACAGGTATTTTGCAATGGGACAAAGCTCCGCCTGATCCTGGTACAAATATTTCATTGATTCCTTATGGACTAACAAGCTACTCCAAAGATCATGAAAATGGTGGTAAGGAAGACGTAAACTGGGATATCGGTATCGATGCAAAAGTTGCCATCACATCTTCGCTTAGTCTTGATCTCACCGTAAACCCTGATTTTTCCCAGGTAGAGGTCGATAGACAAGTTATAAATCTTGATAGGTTTGAATTGTTTTTTCCGGAGCGCAGACAATTTTTTCTGGAAAACAGCGATCTTTTTGCAAGTTTTGGAATGGAACGCATTAGACCATTCTTTTCCAGACGAATAGGACTTGAAAGCCCGATCATGTTTGGAGCCAGGGTTAGTGGAAAGCTAAACAAAGACTGGCGTATTGGCCTAATGAACATACAAACCAACAAAGTAGACAGTGTTGGATTGCCAGTTCAAAATTATACTGTTGCAGCAATTCAAAGACAGGTATTTGCCAGATCAAATATTTCTGCAATATTCATTAACAAAGAATCTATCAATTATAACCCAAGTCCTGAAGACTCTAGCGCATTTACCATTTATAATCGCAACTTTGGAATTGAGTACAATTTGGCTTCGTCAGACAATATTTGGACTGGAAAAATGCTTTATCACAAATCTTTTTCTCCTGATGCATCTGGTGACGATTACACGCATGCTTCTCAATTGACTTATAGTACTAAAAAATTAAAAGTTGAATGGAATCATGAATATGTTGGTGGAGGTTATCGTGCCGAAGTAGGCTTTATACCCAGAACTAATTATTACAAACTAAGCCCAAGTATTAGCTACAAATTCTTTCCCTCCAAGTCTAAAAAAATCGTTAGTCATGGGCCGAGGTTGGGAAACTTTAATTATTTTGATAATGAATTTAATAGAACTGATAATACAGTTTTCTTGGCCTACAACATAGATTTTTTAAATCGAAGTTCCTTTACTACATGGGTAAGTGATGATTATTTATTGCTTTTAGATGATTTTGACCCAACCAATTCAGGTGGAGAAAAACTGCCAGCAGGTAGCTCCTATAATTGGAATGCTTTTGGGATTATGTATAATTCATTACCGGGCAAATTATTTACATATGAATTCAGTTCGAGGTATGGAGGATATTACAATGGCACCAGGCTTTTCTTAAGCGGATCAATCGGATACCGTTTCCAACCATATGTAAGCATCAGCGCCGACATAGCCTTCAATGGTATTGATCTTCCAGAGCCCTACAAAAGTACTGATCTATGGCTTATCAGCCCCAGAGTAGATGTAACTTTTACAAATACCATATTTTTCACTACATTTTTACAGTATAATAATCAGGCCGATAACATAAATATAAACTCCAGATTTCAGTGGAGATTTAAGCCGGCCTCTGATTTTTATATAGTTTATACCGAAAATTATTTCCCTGGAGATTTTAATGTCAAAAACAGAGCGTTAGTTTTAAAACTAACTTATTGGTACAATATTTAGATTGTCTTATTGACGATTTGATTCCTCATTAAGTATAATTGGTTTTATTAAGTCATTGCTTATTTTCATGCATAACTCATTAATTTTAAATATCTTGTAAGATGATTAAAACAATATATCTATTTATTGTAATGCTTACTGCTTCTTTTTATGGCTTTTGCCAACATCAAAAGCATGATTCAGAAAGTCCATCAAATGCAAATGAATATATGCTTCAAAGTTCTCATGAAGATCTTGCTAAAATATTTGATTCCTCGGAAAGGGATAAATGGCAAAAACCGGAACAAGTGATTAAATTTTTGGGTGAGATTAAAGGTAAAACAGTTGTTGATGTAGGAAGTGGATCTGGATATTTCAGTTTGCGTTTGGTAAAAGCAGGGGCAAAGGTAGTAGCAGCTGATATTGATACTGCCTTTTTACAGATAATAAAAGAAAAGCAAAATAAGTTTCACATTGATAAGAATGATTTGATGACTGTTCAACTGAGTGAAGATGAATTGAATATTAACAATAATTCGGCAGATATTGTATTTCTTGTAAATGTTTATCATCACATTTCAGATCGGGTTGGTTATTTTGCCAATGCCAATTCTAAATTAAAGGAAAATGGTAAAATTGTTATAGTTGATTTTTATAAAAAGAACCTCGCAGTTGGACCTCCCAAACACCATAAAATATCCAGAGATACTGTTATAAAAGAGCTTGAGGACGCAGGATATAAAAATATTGAAATCAACACAGAATTGCTGGAATATCAATATATTATTACTGTCAATAAATTTTAGAATGTTGGAGTTCTGTTCGAAATTGTTGATTTATAGTTTCTATGAAAATATCAATATTATCCATTATTAGTTTTTACTTTTATTTTTCAGTGATAGCTCAAGAAGTGAAGCACAATTATCATGTTGGCCCCCAATTTACTGATTGTGATTCATTGGATTTTACAGGACTTTCTTCAGAAGCATCAATTTCATTGATACGCACATCGAATTTTAGATTTGATCAATCATTTAAACTTACAAATAAGCAAGGTCTTCAGTCTGGTGAATTTTTTTCCTGTGACAATAATGAGGGATTTCTACTGATTACAATTGATGGTAAAGAAATTCTATATACACGGGTCGTAAAAAAAATCTGGAATGATTTTATCTCATCTCCAAATCCAGAAGAATACTATCTAAATAATCGACATCTTTTGAATGTATTTTGATAATGGACGGTCAATCATTTTGATTTTAGGAAAAAGTATATTTTGAGTTGCCGGCATCAGAAAAATGCACTTTATTTGATCGTTTCAAAACAATATAATATGGATATTTTCAATATTATTTAACTATTTCTTTTTAGATTTGATAAAATCATTTTTCAGTTTGAGCCTTGAAGTTTAGGATGTCTTTCATAATTAGAATACGTATATTTTTTTATGCGATTTGCCTTGTTTTTCACTTTTCACATGCCGCTTATTCTCAAGATAATAAAATTGGTATAGATCCCGAAAAGCCATTAAATTCTCTTTCAATGGATCAATGGACAGGTAAGGACGGACTGATTTCCAATAATCTCACTTCTGTAATTCAAGCATCTAGTAAATTCATTTGGATAACTACCTTTAATGGAATTCTACAATTCGATGGTGTAAATTTTAAACTGTTTGATAAAAAAACATTACCTAATTTAAGCTCAAATGCATTTTATCAATCATTTGAAGACAGTAAGGGTAATCTTTGGTTTGCATCCCAAAGTTCTGGCATCATTAAGTATAAGGATCATGAATTTCAACAGATTCTAACGGACAATAATAAAAAACTATCTGTAAGATGCATTGAAGAGGATAGAAATGGCGTGATCTGGGTTGGCACAAACAATTCTGGGATTTTTACATTAAAGGATACCGTATTGGTAAAGGTAGATTTTGATGAGTTTAACGTAACTCATATAATGGATATTGAAGTTGACGCTGAAGGAGATATTTGGTTTGCAACTAATGGAAATGGGATATTAGTTTATAGGGATAATATAATTAAAACAATCACTAAAAATGAAGGTCTAAATCATAACACAGTAAATAAACTGCTGTTATCTTCAGATGGAAAAATGTATGCAGGCACCATGGATGGCATATGTTATTTCAGTAAAGATGAAAATAAAAGGATAACCCTATTTGATGGATTGGAGATCAACGACATGTTTATTGATGAATATGAAAATTTTTGGGTGGGCTCAGAACAAGGATTATTTAAAGCAAACTTACTGAACAATAGCTTTGATAGATATACTGAAGCAGATGGATTACCTTCAAGTCAGATTTCGAGTTTGTGTTTCGATCATGAAAATAGTCTTTGGATTTCTACCAAAAAAGCAGGTCTGGTAAGGCTCAGAGATGGTTCATTTAAAAATATTACTACAAAAGATGGCCTAAGTTCCAAATTCGTAAATATCATAGTAGAGCATGATGGAAAAGTATGCGTAGGTTGTGATGATGGATTAATTAACATTATTGACGGCGATGATATTAGCCGTATTAAATTAAAAAATACCTTTTATAATGTTGGAATAAGGGACATCAATATTGCAAAAGATGGAGAAATGCTTATTGCAAGTTATCGCGGTCTTTTAAAGGTTAAAAATGGAAGAGAAGAATTAATAGATTTATCTAAATACGGTGCAACAAATGATATACGAAGAATTTTAAGAGGAAAGGATGGAACAATCTGGATGGCTACCAGGTCTAGTGGGGTAGTCAAGTTTGAAGGCAGAAATAACATCAAGATGTATAATTCTTCAAATGAATTGAAAGCAGATTATATTCTTGCTCTTGAGGAAAATAGCAATGGAGATATTTATGTTGGTACACACAGTGGCGGGT
>CAYREN010000279.1:0-6791 GCA_964423255.1 uncultured Roseivirgaceae bacterium
CTTCCCACATTTCTAAGGGAATTCATCATATCATAAAGATCTTCATCATCGGTAACCACTATTCCGCCTTCACCACTAGTCAGGTTTTTAGATGACTGAAAGCTAAAACAGCCTGCATCACCTATATTTCCTAATTTTTTGCCTTTGTATTCTCCGCCGTGCGCATGAGCCGCATCTTCAATTACCCTAAGGTTGTTTTTTGAAGCTATGGATATAATCGCCTCCATATCGCAGGCCTGGCCTGCAAAATGCACGGGCATAATCACTTTGGTTTTGTCGGTTATTGCTTTTTCAATTTTATTAGGATCGAGGTTGTAGGTATCAGGGTCAATATCTACAAACACAGGGACACAATTTGCTTCCAGCACAATGGTGGCTGTAGCGATAAATGTATATGGAGGCACAATCACTTCATCTCCCGGTTTCACACCGCAGGCAATGAGCGCAAGCCTTAGCGCGACCGAGCCATTTACACAAGTCAGCGCATATTTACTTCCACAATATTCTGCAAACTCCTTTTCAAATTTCTCAACAAGACCATCGCAATCGGGGTTTCCCCAGGCACCCGAACGGGCAACTTCAGTAACTGCATTTACATCTTCCTCATTAAAAACTGGCCAATTGAAATCTTTATTGAGTGTTTTTGGTCCACCGTTTATTGCTAATTGCTCTTTCATTTTATGTGTATTTTATTGATTTATTTTATTGCATATATGGTTTTTACACAAGTCGAAAGACGGAAGTCCTGAGTAAAATTTAACTCTCCTTAATTCTTCTTCCACTTCCTCATTTTTCATTCTATCATTCTCTCATTGACTTATTGTTGCATTCAATCATTAACATGCTTATAACAAATCCTGATTGTTTCCAGGGATGATTTGGGCAAGCACTTTTCTGGGGCTTTATTTTGAATAAGACATTTTGCGAAATAGTTAATTTCATTAAAATATCCATCTCCTTCATCATTTGCATCTATTTCTAATAGTTCATTATTGTCTGCAATTTGAATTATCTCTGGTTTCAATGTTGTGAATAAAATACTTGCCTTTTCAAAATTTGCCATATACCCAGCCTGGAACGGGAAATTGCTATGAAATGTATTTCCACCTTCAATTTTCACTTTTATATCTTTTTCATTATAGGACCATAGGGCACTGATATAGTCATATTCACTCAGCGCTCCTGGTAGCATGTTACTTTCTATTTTATCCGGCGTTCCAAATAAGTAATTTACAAAATCTATATCATGAATAACCAGATCAAAGAGCGCTCCTCCCGAAGAACCAAATGCTTTTTGCTTTTCCATCCACTGCCCCCAGGAAGGCACACCTGAAAATCGCGACAAAGAAAGAAAATTGAGTTTGCCATAGGTTCCTTCATCTATCCAATCTTTTAGTTTTTGATAAGGCGACATAAACCTTAGTACATGCCCAACCATGAAAATTTGATTCTTATCTTCAGCAAGTTTTATTAACTCTTCACCTTGATTAATATCCAGGGTCATGGGTTTTTCAAGAAATACGTTAAGACCTGCGTTTAGTGCTTTTTTAGCTATATCAAAATGCAGATCTGTATGAACGCAAATATGTACGGCATCCAAATTTTCGTTATTAAGGCAATCGTCTATATCACTATATTTTTGAATCGATGCCAAAATTTCCGGATCAATATTTCCAGTAGAAAAGTTGCCGCTATCCGAAGTTAGTTTTTCTTCGATTCCATCCAGGTGCTTATCAATGATGGCAACTAATTTGAGCTCACTATTTTTTAGAATATTGATGGTATGAGTCATACCCATAAATCCAAAACCAACTACAGCTACATTTTTCATAAATTCAATTGTTAACTACCTTTCAAATCCTAATAATTGAGTTTTTCCCAATACTGATAATTGTTGCTTCTCGCTATGAATTATATTATTTTTTCGGAAGACCCCTATCATTTAAAACTCAAATCGTCTGTGCGCCCCCCCTGCCTCACCATGGATACTAATAGCAATAAAAGCCAAAATCCCAATAAGTAATATGACAAGCAAAAAGTTTTTGCCCCATTTATTCGTGTCAATTTCCCTTGGCTCAAATACAGGATTCAATTTTGGTAAAGCAATGAGTATAATGATAAAATTGACAATATACAGGTATTGTTCAATTCTGTATGTACTGATAAAAGCCCCGGTTCTCAGCAAAGTGTAGATGATATAAACTCCAAATAATCCAATAAAAAAGGCCTTTACATCTTTATTTTTGTATTGAACAACGTTATCTGATTGTTGATAATGGTATTTTATCAAGACATATCCTGCATAGCTAACGATGAGGGCAAAAGCAATTAACTGGACGATAACGGCTGCCGATTCCGGATCACCGCTAACGAGGTTGGCATAAGTTTTCTGTAATTCTTCCACGACAAAAGATTGCTGCCAGACCACAAATGGAATCACTAGCACTACCAAAATTAATGGTATAATATTGGAAGATTTCTTTTGAACAGGTTCAGTTTCTTCCCACTCGGACGTGAAAGTGCCATATGCCATGCCCAGTCCACCAAAAAAACCAAGAGAATATTCCATGACATTCCACATATTAAACTGGACTTCTGCGGTGTTTCCCAACACCTGGAGAAAATGGCCAAAAGCAAACCCAAAGCCTCCACCTAGACCTGCAAAAACGGCTACCCTTGTTGCAGCATTATATCTATTATCGATCAGAAACCATATCATAAAAAATGCCATCCCCAGGCATACCGCCCACACTTCAGATCTTGGTGGAGTCATCAGCCACTCCCACTGCATGACCAGGAAAAAGTAAGTGATTATTCCACCCGCAGTCATTCCCGTAATTAGCATGGGCCACTTTACTTTGTTTTTTTTAGAATCAGTAAGAGTTAAACCAAATAAACCGCCGCCAATGAACCCGTACAAACCACCAATGACAAATAGCATCAAAAGTCCATAATACACATTGATGAAATCTGTACCCCTGCCATAACCGACCACCCTGCCATAGCTCATCATTCCGCCAAGACCCCAGCCAATAGCTGCTGCAAGTGTGGCTTTAAATAATTTGGCATACCAATCGGTCCTTTTCGCAATCAGGATGATGGCGATTGCGCCCACAGCTCCTGCCCAGGCAGCGCCTTGCTCATGCCCGAATTGACCCCGGATTGCCCAGGTTGTTCCAAGGGTCATCCCTACAATAATGAGGTTTATTAATAGTCCTTTTGTTTTCATAGCTTTTTTCAATTTAAATATTCTAATATTCTATAATTCTAATGTTCTCTTGTTCTGATATTCTTTTATTCTATCATTCATTCATTCTCTCATCTCCCTATTTTATCAATTCTAAATACCTTCCCATCCAGTAGGGCAACAACCAATAGACAGGATCTCTTTCCTGTGCTGGATTACCATCTTTTGCCACATAGGGGTTTCTATCCCAACGCATGGTGCGGTATTCGCTTGGCGGCCTCAACTCATCTACTTGCAAGGTTTCTAAAATTGGTTTGCGCACCACCTGCAGGTCTTCACGCCTTCCATTGTCAAATTGCCAATCTACCAGGTCGAGCGGCGCATCTTTCAGAAAAAATATGGAAGTCTCCAGCTCATCGTTCCCGCCGGCGAGGTAGTTGTAGGTGAAATTGAGAAAAGGACTGCTGGTCTCCTTGTATTTCTCAAACCACTCATCCATATGGGTTTTATACTCTTTTTTGAGTGCCGGATCATTTTCATACGTCAGCAAAGGAGGATAGACATACAGCGCGAGGTAAATATCAAAGTAGGTCTCAAAGGAAGGGTTTATGCCGTGCAAGGCTTTGGCGTTTTCTAAATAACCCTCTTCATCTATTAATTTACGATAAGCAATCTCATACTTTTCATCGCCTGTTATTTGATAGGTAAATTTTAAAAATGAGAGCAGTTCCAACGAATTTAATGCTTTTTCAGGCGCCCATTCCGGGTCATGATTTAAAATTTGAGGTGACCACACGCCCCACTTTGTGTGTGTGCCGTCCACCCCGGTCAGGTTAAAATCATTTTGCATCAGATGATCCATGATCGCACTAAAATGATGTGCGACCCGTTCTTTTTCATCATCATCGGCAACGAAAGTATAATAGCAATAGTAGCCGAATAAATGTCCATCGAGCTCATCACTGCTCGTATCTCCTTTCCACATCCATTTCCCATCTTTTGATAAATGCCACCTTACCTCCACAGGTTTTTGTCTTGGGTTGTTGATGATTTCTTCGGCCAGTTGCTGAGGTGTGTAGGTTCGGTTCATATCGTGTGATTTTTCCCAGGAAACAGGAATGATTGTCCTGGCAAAAAATCCATCTATTTCTGTTACTATCCGTAGGTAGTGCAGAAAATCAAAAGCTTTTTTCGCTCTTTCCTTTGCTTCAGGGTTTTTAGTGGCTGCATACCGGAAAGATTCCATGGCAAGGTACATGCTGGTATATTCACCATCGTTGTCGTCATCGGTGGCTTCAAGTGTTGTAGTATCACCAGGCACATTAAGCCTGAACCGATTGACAATCCATGGTTCACGCACATGGCGTTGAATTAAAAAACTATAAAAATAATCGGCTTTTTGCGCCAGGGTCATCTCTTTTTTCTTTATGGCGCTCACCCCATTGGCAGTGGCTATCCACGCGTTCCCTTTTTTATCAAATGCAATGTCCCTGACTTCGTTCGACATCAACCAACGCCTGCTCAAGCGTACAGAATATTCTTCTTTGCCGGGAGTGAAGCGGGTGATGCCATAATTGGTACCTACCCACATGGTTCCGTCAGGAGATTTTTTTACCACATTGACCCAGGCATTGGTGATTCCATCTTTTGGTAACTTCTCTCCGATTTTTTGTGTTTCATTCCGAATAGCAATACCCCCCAGGCTGCCAACCCACAAATCTCCTTGATCACTAAAATCAAGACCATGCACATAAGCGCTTATCAGGTCATCATTTCCCTGATAGACAGTTGTTTTTTCATCATTGCAATGAAAGAGCCCAACATCTGCTCCAACCCAAAGACCTCCCTTGCCATCGGACACTGCGGCCCGCATGCTTCGTGCAATCGAAAAATCCTTCTTTTCCCAAGAGTTATTTTGATATAACCAGACCCCGTATGGCCCCAATGCATAAATCCCTTCAGCTGCAATAACCAACTTTGCTAACGGCGGCTCAGGCCCTTCTACTTTTGCGATTTCCCCAGATGTGTTGGAATAGACACCATTCCATGTGGCCATCCAAACGCTACCATTTCCATCAGCTTTTACATCGTATGTTGGGCCCTGATCAGATCCTTTTATCATTAACTCCCATTGACGACTGCCTGGCTTTTTCATGTAAATGCCATGCTTTGTTGCTGTCCAGATGTTATCGTTTTTATCCGGCGCAATGGCTCTTACATCATTGGCCTCCTTTGTTTCCTTATCAAGAATGAACCCTTCATGATATTCCTGGATAAAAGGCACATCTTTGTAAAAACTTTTTTTATTTGCCTCTGTCTTTGACTCTAAATGACGCTGGTTATCACAGGAAAACAAAAAAGATGTCAGTATAAAATATTGGAAGTATTTGATCATTGGGGAATTAATGAAAAATTGAAATCAGAGCAATTTAAAAACCATTTATTGTTTCTCATAATGGACATATATATTATGCCAAATTTTAGAATATGGGCTATTCCATTTTTGAATTAGTGAGGGTAAATTTCTCAGTCATTGATATTTGATAAACATTTTTTTCATCCAGCGACAATAAGTTCCTTAAATAATTATCAGTAATCGGGTGAAATTATATGTGGAGTCAAAATAAATCTATACCAAATGACTACAGCTTTTCGTACTCAGCTCTAAAAGAATCGAACATGTTAGAAACGATTTGTTTTGGATCGCCGTCTGAGAGACTTTCAAAAGAAATGTAGCCCTGATAATTTTCATCCTTCAATATTGAGGCTATTTTCTTCATGTCTACAGACACATTCTTGCCACTGGGAAAAACATGTTCTTTAATAAACCAATAGTTTGCAAAAGGAGCCAATTTCTTTATTTCATGATACGGATTTTGTGCATGAAGACTACCAATATCCAAAATTAATCCAAACCATTCGGAGTTGACTCTTTTTAAAATGTCAATGATTTCATCACTGCTGAATAAAAAGTTATTGTGATGTTGAAGTCCGATAAGCACACCTGATTCTTCAGCATACTTTGCACAGATTTTAAATTCCTCCACAAGCCAATCTTTTACTTCTCTTCTAGTGTGACCTTCATGTTTATGTGTCCCTGCAAATATCCTCATTATTGAAGCGCCCAATTTAGATGAAGCCATCAACCAACTTTCAATCATTGCTCTGTCGGCTTTTCGTGATTCAATATCCGGATTGATAAAGTCGTTTCTTATGCCGGTCCAAGAAATATTTAGGCCAAGATTGAGCGCTTTTCGTTTTAATTCAAATAGTTCAAGGTTTGTAGGAACGTTGGGATATGAAGAGAAATAGTAACCGGTTAGGTCAACAGCATCTGATCCGATTTCGGCTGCAAATTCCATCATATCAATAAATGTCATTTCACCACTTCTGAGTAAGGAATTGAAAGAGTAAGCATTGACGCTGTATTGCAATCTTGTTTTGCGATTATTTTTTATTGGAATAATTTCTGGTCTTTGCGCACTCATCAAAAATGGCGTCATCGCAAGAGTACTTAACAATTTTCTTCTTTTCATTTCCATTTATTTTTTATGACTATAATAAGATAGTATAAATTAATTAGAATTGAAATTTGCTTGATTAA
>CAYREN010000280.1:0-6783 GCA_964423255.1 uncultured Roseivirgaceae bacterium
ATAGAAGAATTGAATCAAGAATGATTTATGTTGTAATCCCAGTATTTAATAGAAAAGAATTCACCAAGGACTGTTTGGATTCTTTGAATAGACAAACATATAAAGATTTTAAGGTTATTGTCATTGACGATGGATCATCTGATGGTACGCAAGAGATGATCAAGAATGAATATCCGGAAGTTATTTTATTGGAAACAACTGGGGATCTTTTTTGGACAGCTACCATTAACATTGGTATTAAGTATGCTATTGAAAATAAGGCCAGTTATGTAATGGCTTTAAATAACGATACCATTGCAAGTGATACCTATATGGAAAAAATGATATATTGGTCTGCAAAATATCCAAAGGCACTTCTTGGGGCATTTGCTGTTGATGCGCATTCAAAAAAACCTGTTTATGGAGGAGAAATTATTGATTGGAAAAGACTCAAATCAAAATCATGGTTAGATGTTTTACCAGAAAAGGAGTACAAAGGACTTCATAAAGTATCTCATTTTCCTGGAAGAGGATTACTAATACCAAAAAAATGTATTGATGATATTGGCTATTATGATGAAATTATATTTCCCCATTATGCAGCTGATTATGATTTTACCCATAAAGCAATCAGAGAAGGATATCAAGTTTTTTGTAATCATGATGCAAGGTTATTTACTTACCCTGATGAAAGCGGAGATATGCATAATCGAAAGAGAAAAACTTTGAAAAGATATTACAATCATCTTTTTGATAGAAAGGGTGGGGGTAATCTCAGGAATTTTACAATATATACTATTAGGAATTGCCCTCCATTGTATGTTCCAACCTATCTACTTAATGGTTATTTACGCAGGTTAATTGGATTTTGGATAAAATAAACCCGTTCGATTTTTAGTATTGAATATCAATGAAAGTATTATATTCCGCATATGCATGTGATCCCAATAGAGGATCTGAGTTTGGTAACGGCTGGAATTGGACTTATAACAGTATTCTCAATGGACATGAAGTATGGTGCTTGACTTCTATGAAAAGCTATGCTTCTATTCAAAAGGAGCTTGAGGTGCTTAATAATCCTAATTTACATTTCATATTTGTTAGTGTTCCAAGGTGGGTTGATTATATTTATAGGTATGGCCCATTTATATATTTCAGCTATTTATTTTGGCAACATAGGGCTTACATAAAAGCAAAGCAGCTTCATAAAGAGAATAGTTTCGACATCATTCATCATACAACATGGGGAAGTCTACAATTGGGGTCCTCACTTTGGAAATTAAAAGTTCCAATGATTTTTGGCCCTTGTGGGGGTGGGCAATTTCCTCCAAAAGCTTTTAAAAAATATTTTTATGAGTTTTGGAAAACTGAAGTGTCAAGAAGATGGGTTAGTCAAATATTGCTTAAAATAAATCCAAATGTAAAAAAGACGTTAAGTAATGCAGAACTCATATTAACAACTAACAATGAAACCTTTGAAATGGCCAATTCCAATGGTGCGAAAAACGTAAAATTATTTTTAGACACCAGTCTCCCTGAAAATTTTTTCCCTGAAGAATTCCCAATTCGAAAATTGAAAAATAAAATAAAAATATTGTGGGTAGGAAGACTTTTTGCCAGAAAGGGTTTACCACTAGTTTTGGAAGCTTTATCTAAGGTAGATAAAAGTTTTCATTTTGAATTGACAGTTCTTGGAGAAGGACCTATGGATAAATATATTACTCAATGGAATAAAGAATTTGGTTTAGAAGATAGAATAAAATGGGAGGGAAGAGTATCATGGGAAGCAGTAAAAGATGCGTATAAATCTCATGATATATTTATGTTTTGTAGTCTGAGAGATTCATCTGCAGCCCAATTACTGGAAGCGATGGCTTATGGATTGCCAATAATAACATTAAATCTACATGGCGCAAAAAATCTTGTCCCTGATGAGGCAGGGATAAAAATTGAAGCTAAAGACCCAGAACAAACTACAGTTGAATTGGCAGGGGCAGTTGAAGAATTATATAGAAACCCCCAAAGAAGAAGTGAACTAGGCGAATGTGGATTTAAATTTGCCAAAACACAAACATGGAAAGTCAAAACGGGAATTGTAGATAAATACTATCAAAATATTATCGATAATCAAGTTATTAAATAAGACAAAAATAAAATGGAAAGGTGAAAAAAGTCTTAATCATTTATAGGTTTCTGCCTCAATATAGAATTGATTTTTATAATCTTTTGAGAGAAAAATTAAAGGAAAATAACATCGAGCTTTCATTATTATATGGAAAACTAAACAATGCCAATTCCAGTAAAGGGGATGAAGTAAACATTGATTGGGCAGAATACCTACATACTAAAAAATTTAAAATTGCAAATACTGAGTTTCTATGGCAACCTTGCTTGCGGCAAATCAAGGGAAAGGATTTAGTAATTGTGGAACAAGCCAATAAGTTAATCATCAATTATTATTTAATGATTAAAAGAAAATTGATGTCGTCGAAAGTTGCATTTTGGGGACATGGCTTAGACTCTCAAGCGCTTCCTGGAAGTTTTGCAAATAGGTTTAAAAAATTGATCATCAAACAAACAGATTGGTGGTTTACCTATACGGAGGGGGTGAAAAAAATTGTGTCTAATTGCGGCTTTCCGGAAAGAAAAATTACAGTCGTACAAAATGCAATTGACACAACTTTATTACAATTGACATATGATGAAATATCAAGTGATAAAGTTATTAAAGAAAAAAAGAAGTTAGGTATTGATTCTGATAATATAGGGATTTACTGCGGAGCATTATACAAAGAAAAAAGAATTGATTTCCTTATTAAATCTGCTATTAGAATAAAGGAAAAAAGCAAAGATTTTCATCTACTAATAGTAGGGGCAGGCCCTGATATTGACATTGTAAATGGAGCTACATTGAAATATAAATGGATACATTACTTAGGAACCAAGTTTGGTAAAGAACGAGTAGTGTATTTTAAAATGTCTAAGCTTTTTTTATTACCAGGTGCTGTTGGTTTGGCAGTACTTGATGCATTTTCTATGCAAACCCCAATGATCACGATTGAATATCCATTTCATGGACCTGAAGTAGAATATATTTTAAATGCTGTAAATGGCCTTGTGACTAAGAATACTTTAGAAGATTATACTTCAAAAGTATTAGAGATTTTAAAAAGTGATGAAAAGTATTCAAATCTTGTAGAAGGATGTAAATCATCAGCTTCTCAATATACCGTAGAAAAAATGGTAGAAAATTTTTCTCAAGGGATAATTCAAAGTGTTTCTTAAAACTAACTAAGATTCAATTTAAGATTATTTAAGGTTTAATTGTTTGATTTTTTATTAAAATAAAAATGAGAAATACACCAATAGCAACAGTTGTCATTTCAGGTTTAAATGCCGAAAAATTTATAAGTGAAGCTATTGAAAGCGTATTAAATCAAACTTTGCAAAATTTTGAATTAGTATTAATTGATGATGGTTCAACTGATTCCACCTTGAGCATATATAATGATTACAAGAAATTGGACAATCGTATCATTATCGATAGCCATGAAAATATCGGTATGGGTGAATCCGTAAATAGGGCAGTAAAATTTGTTAATTCAGGGTTGATAGCTCGTATGGATGCTGATGATATAATGATAGAAAATCGACTAGAAGAACAGGTTAATTTTATGTCGAAACACCATGAAATTGGAATAGTAGGTTGTCTTACAGAATTTATTGGTAATAAAAGTCAAACTTTAGGAGTACAAGATTTTACGCAAACAAATGACCTATTAACAATAGAAGATACCAGGAGATATGTATCACAAAAAAAATGTATACATTTTGCCCATACTGGAATGATGTGTAGAATAAATGCTTTTATGGATGTTGGTGGATATGCTGGAAAGTACTGGCCTTCCGATGATATTGAATTATTTAACAAGATAGCAGATAAAGGCTTTGGAGTAGTTGTCTTACCAAAGGTATTGATGAAATATCGATTACACGAATCATCAATTATGGCTTCAGAATTTTATAAATCAGTTATTAAATCACATTGGGTTGAAGACAGCATATTAAGAAGACGAAAAGGAATGGAAGAATTAACCTATGAAGCATATGTGCGAAAGCTGGATTCTGAATCACTACTTAAAAGGATTAGACGGCATAGGGTTATTTATGGGAATAATTATTTTAGAAATGCTGGAATTGAATTCAGCAATAAAAATAATTTGAAATTTATATATTTGACGCTATTATCCTTAATCCTCAGACCAAACAATATTTCGAAAAGGCTTTTTAATAAAATAAAAAGCATGGTAAAAAAATATAATACTTAAACTTAGTGCAAATAGTAGTAAAAAATTCAGTAGAAAGATAAAATCGATAAATAAATGAATATTGCATATTTTGGAGTTTACACTAAAAATGCCGTCAACGGTGTTGATGTAACTGGGTATATTGTTGCAAAAGAAATTGCAATGCTAGGTCATAATGTATTTTGCTATGGACTTGGGAAAGAAAATAAGAAGTATATAGAAGATGGAATAAATATTAGGATATTTAAAAATGAGAGTAAATATATCCTTCCAATGTCATTTAAAGAGCATGTAAAAAGTAATCCAGATAAAATAGAATTGTATCATTTAAGGAGTGTTTTTATATTGAAAAATTTTCTATTTTCTCGATTTCTAAGTAAGATTAATACTCCATACGTGATTACCCCACATGGTGGATACGATAAAAATATTTTGAAACGTGGCGCATTTGTAAAAAAAATATACTTCAATTTATTTGAAAAAAAATATCTTCATAATGCAAAAGGAGTTATATCTTGTTCAGGGGCTAGTGAAGTTGAAGATGCTAGAAGGCATAATTATAAGGGGTTAGTAGAAATCATTTGGGACCCAGTTTATAATAATTTGAATTTTACCCCTAAGAACAATAAGAAATTAATTTATTTGGGTAGATATGATAAAGACCACAAAGGATTAGATAAATTATTTTATCTTTTTAAAGAAGTAACTAAATTGGATCCAGAGTTTAGATTGGACCTTTATGGAAGTGGTCCACATGAGTCTGACCTGATAGAATTAAAAAACTCACTCAATTTAAAAGAAGTAACTATAAATAAGCCAGTTTATGAGGAGGATAAAAATAAAATTTTGAATGACTGTATGGCTTATATACAGGTTTCAAGATGGGAGGCATTTGGTCGATCAATTATTGAGGCCATTTCGCAAGGTTTACCAGTAATTATTTCAGAAGGTTTTAATCTCAAGGATATTGTAGAAGAAAACAAACTAGGAATAGTAATAACAGATGACTTCCAAAAATCTGCTCAACAAATAATAGATTACTTATCTGATTTTGATAATTTGTTAAAAGTTTCAAAGAAAAACATAGTCTTTGCAAAATATGAGTATAGTCCTTCAATTATTGCGCAATCAAATATTGATTTTTATCAAAAAGTTCTGAATTGATAATAAATTAAAATATCAAATCAATAAATACTCATGAATAGTAAATTCAATTTTTAATAAAATAGGTGAAAAATTTAGCAGCCAGGACAATTACTGGCATTTCCTGGAATACTCTTACTACAATTTCAAATGCGCTTTTACAAATATTTTATACCGCTTTTATGGCTCGGCTATTAGACCCTTCAGCATTTGGACTATTAGCTATGGCCGCCGTGACTCTTAACTTTGGTAACCAATTTTCTAAAATGGGAATGGCCCAAGTAATTGTTCAAAAGAAAGATTTAAGAACGGTCGATATTCGATCTGTTTTTACTACTTCAACAATGTTAGGTGTACTTTTCTTTTTGGTATTCTATTTTACAGCTCCATTTTTCAATCACGTTTATAATACTGAAGAAATTGTGCCATTAATCCAGCTAATGTCCATTACTTTTATTCTCAGAGGGTTATCAGTCACTTCTCTAAGTATGCTGGGAAAGAACCTGGAATTTAAGAAGCTAGCAATTTTTGATATCACCTCATATTTAATATGCAATATGGGAATTGGAATTGTACTTGCCCTAAATGGTTTTGGAGTTTATAGTTTAATCATAGCCGGGATAAGCCAACAATTATTTTTTCTTATTTTGGCTTATTTCAATGTTAGGCATAATATCATTCCTTTCTATAATTGGAAAGTTTACAAACCTCTTCTTTCATATGGTGGAAAAGTTTCCATAATTGGATTTTTAGAGTTCATAGTACAGCAATTAGACACATTTTTAATAGCTCGTTTTTTTGGTGCAACAAAAACAGGTCTTTATTCCAAAGCCAGAATAATTGTAATGCTACCGACTTATAATTTAACGGTAAGTTTGTCAAAAGTAATTTTTCCTGCATTAAGCCATCTTCAAGATAACAAGGAAAAATTGCGCAAAGCATATACTTCTTCCATTACAATAGTCGCTGCTTTTCTGTTTCCCATTTGCCTTGGAATATATGCAGCGTCGGAAGAAATAGTTCTTGTTTTGCTTGGTGATAAATGGGTTGAATCAATTCCTTTATTGGCGGTTCTTTCATTTGCAGCTCCTTTTAATTTACTTTCTCATTTTGGTGGAATTTTGTGTGATGCAACAGCAAATTTAAATAAGAAATTTGTCTTTCAAGTTTTGCATTTAATACTGATTGGCACATTATTTTATTTGTTTAAAGGCTATGGTTTAATTGCATTTCCAGTTGTCATTTTGATAGGTGAGATATTTAGAAATGTATTATACATTTTTATAACGAAAAATATAATTAGTGTTTCAATATTATATATTCTAAAGACGTATTTATCTGGTATTATAATTGG
>CAYREN010000281.1:0-6771 GCA_964423255.1 uncultured Roseivirgaceae bacterium
CTGTATAAAACGACATATTATCATCGCCTTGATGATCTTAATGTAGTGGTAGATGACTATTTACCAAAGAACCATAAACTGCAGATCATGGATGTTGCCGTCTCCTCTGGCGTGACAACATGGGAGTGGATGCAACATCTCGAGTCTGCCGGTATTGAATTTCATATGACTGGAGGAGATATTGCAATGGATGTGAATATGATATCGTTCACCAGGAGTATAAATGTCCTGGTAGGCCAGCAGGGCAAAGTTTTTCAGTTTGATCTTTTTGGCTGGCCATTACCAAATAGCCCGATGCGAATTCGGGGAAAACTTTTCAAAACATTAAATATGTTATTGAATTTTCTAATCCGAACGAAACTGATAAAAAACAGACGCAACCAAAATGGGGGGCTGGAATTTTTGTCCAACCTCCTGTTCAAGGTTAAGCCTTTGAAGTTAATTTCAAATAAAGTAAGAAACGTAAAGAATTTAAAGCTGATTGAGGATGATATCCAGAACGATGATCCAGAACATCATTCTAAATTTGATATAATCCGGGCAGCAAATATTTTAAATAAACAATTTTTCGATAATGAAATACTAAGAAAAATGGTTGCAAATCTCCGTAAAAAATTAAAGCCTGGGGGTATTTTAATAATCTGCAGAACTATTGCAGATGAAAATCATGCGACCATTTTTAAATTAACTGATGAAAATCAGTTCCAGGCTCTTGAAACCTTAGGCCAGGGATCTGAAATCATTGACCAGGTTATTTCATGAACCACTACCAGCCATCAGGATGTCTATGCTTGCTTAAACTTCTCGTTATGGAGTAATGCATCCATACTGATGACTCATTGTGCCACAGGTACGTTTGACATCATTCATTTCAGGAGCGGTAGCTATTTATTGGTGAGAAGCTAAAAGAGACGCAAGCAATGTTGCATCAGAAAAATCGGTAGTTTCTATTGCCTAAAATATAGTTTTTTATTTTTTTCTTTCTGTAAACTCAAAAGATGGCTAATCTTAAGCATTATAAAAGTGAGCGGCATAATCACTTTGACCACGTAAAATGAAGGTGGTTATTTATTTACTGTCAATTTTCGAATCAAAAAATGTTTTCCAACTATCGATATAGTCTGGATCTTCATATGATGGATCTGCGAAATCCGCTGTTTCGCGCATAACGGCTGAAATCATTGAATCTCCAGCTTCGGGGTGCGAGGTAACTTCCCAATAAGGGGAGGCGAGTAAATAAGGTACCAATATTTTCCCCTTGCGAACAGGGCTCAACAAATTTTTTACACAAGGCAGCGCAGCATTATCAACCAGAAGACAGGCCCCTGCTTTCAGTCTCGGCTCAGAAATCTGGAATTCGTGAAACGTATGCATTGCAGATGCAGCGGAATCGAGAAACAGAAAATCAATTCGCTCTTGCCTTTTTACAATCTTGGCAAGACTGTTTAAACTGTCATCGATCATATATTCGACATTACTAAGCAGTGTCCCTGATCTTGCTTTTAAGTCATCAACCTTATCTGCATTATAGTCTAGCGAATAAACTTTAGCGTTTAACTTTTTGCCTGTTTTTGCAAGCGAAAGGGTAGACACTCCTCCACCCGATTCAACAAAAACTGGATTTTCGGGAAACTCGGTCAAATGCTGTTCCAGCAAGCGCTCAATCAAATCGCCATGGGACATGATTCTGCGATTATTGTTTAAGGTTTTCCTAATAATTTGTTTAAATCTTTTAAGCATAATTGACTATTCCGAATGTGCATGCATATAGTTGATTAAAAATCTTAAACAATAAAAGCAGCTGAGGATGAAAAATAATAAGCTTAATATTTCAAGCACACTTGCCATAATACTGTAGCAATGTGACAGTTACCCGTCAATCAGCAGTCTTATCTATATGGCATAAACCTAAAAGATGGAGGGATCAGTTGCGTCCTTTGGTTATCACTATATATTTTGGCCATTGTCCAACTTGTATCCAGATTTTACCCGATCCCTTGCGTTTAATTGATTGTAGCGATCGTCCCATCATATCGAATACTTCGATACTTCCGCTAATTTCAGGCCCAAACTCGAGTCTATTGCCTCGATTTTTCCAGTTATAGGCCAGGACAACGGTTTTATCTGCGCGTGTAAAATAATAGGCTTGAACACCATCCGTTCTATTAATGAGTTTTTTAAATTTTGCGCCACCAAGCATTTCGGTCATAGCATCATACGTGGCTATTTGTGGCACAGGTTCCAACAACCCATCAAACATGCCCCACCTGAAATTTGTCTTCCTGAGGCGGTTACCTCCCCCATCAAGGTTAAACCAGAAGAGGCGACGCACATCATGTGCTATTGCAGATGCATATATCATTGGTAATTTGCGTGCCGCATCCATTGGTGTCGTAGCTATTTTGGGGTAATACTTCCAGCGCTTGCTTCCCTCAGCGTAATCCATCCTGTTTGCGTGCATCGATCTCCAGGGGACGCCTCTCTCTGAATCCCATATAGGCATGTTTGGTCGATTACCCTTGGCAAGTAATCGTTTTAGTCTGTCGACATACCCGGTTTCCTGGTTCGCATAGGTGGGATATTTATTATTAAACAGAAATGCATGTCCGCTATGGTAGGAGAGTGCATCAATATAACCCAGCCCCCCCTTGTCAGTAACCGCAGAAATAAATGATGGGTTATATTGAGGGTCTACTCCTTTTCCCAGGTCAGCTCTTGCAGTGCTTGAAAAACCAACCAATGTGCTGCCCGGATCGATTTCTTGTTGAACTGCTCGGGTTAATTGCGTTATACGCATAATGGATTCAACAGTAAACTTATGTCCCGGTTCGTTCCATATTTCATAGGCCATTACTTTCCCGCGTAGATTCTGAAAAATCTCTCGAAGATAAACTTTGTATTTGTTTAGATCAAAATATCGCTGTTTTTGTCTATTCCGAAACTTGGTTTTTGCAGGACGAAGCGCGACCCCTTCAAGAAGATCAATACTGTTAGTTCCTTTTTTATCTGAAAGCAGCCATGCAGGAATACTATAAATCTGATCCGAACCAAGCTCGACCATGGGTTCAATACCATGTTTTTTTAATGTTGCCACGGCGTGGTTTAACTGTGTAAAGTCAAAATATTTTCCATTCTTTGATACGTTTTTAGGTGAGCCGGCTGCAAAAACCCGCGCGCTTCTTACGCCTATTGCATGGGCCAGGGTATATAGCTCATTTGGAGTTACCCCGGCGTTTATCTGGGGCAATCCATATTCTTCTGTAGCAAGTCCGAATATCATCTCGTTGGGTGATGATCCAGGATGAGGGTCGACTACAATATAGGCTCTGTCCGTAGAGTCAACAATCAATCCATCGACATCAATGAGACGTAGCTTTATTTTATAATAGCCTCTTTTATTAGTAGGTAGTGTAATTTTGTGTTCCATCACTATATTGCCTACAACGGGTTTATGGTTTATTACTCCTTTCACTAATACCGATTTATTCAGTTCATCAACAATTTCATATTTTAATATGCAGTTAGCGCAATCCTTCATTCTAACGAGGGCCGAACCATCATGTTTACCAATTTGGTATATGCCCATGATCTTGTTTGGCTCGATCCATAAGCGCCGTTCATGTTGCTTTGAAAGAGAAGAAGCCGGTCCCCGAAGACTTATTTCATCAACACATAAGTCTGTGGTGGCATTAGTCCATATTCTGAAAAAATGTGGAACCCCACCGTTTTTATTGCTCACCGGATTTGCTGATGATATAAATGCAACTTTATAAGTGTTGATGCCTAGCTCGAGTTTTTCTTTGTGTCTGTAAATTGCTTTCCATTTTCCGGAAAACACTTCAATTTTTATCGTGCTCCGTTTCTTTGTGCCTCGAATCATAAGGGACAGGGTATATTTGCGATTTGGTGCCAAAGGGAACGTGCGAGAGTCCAGCCTGTATTGCCCTTTGCGTAATTGTGGCAGTTCCAGTCCAGCCTTTCCTGCAATTGCGCAATTTTTCATTCTTGCCGGTTTTGGCAATTTCTCTCCCATCAATTGAGAATAACGCGGGAATCGAATCACCTCGATGTCGATCACCCCTAATTCAAAGCCACCGTCGTCCAGAAACTCTACCGAGTTTTTATTATCAACTGGGGAACAATTAGCTAATTTTGCCCATACAATTAAAAAGATATAGCTTATTATTAATAATTGCCTATTATTTAATATTCTTTTCATAACCAAGCTCTCCCAGCAAGGGCTGCATTGCTTGAGAAACAGCCAGTAACTCCTCATCATTCATCGTACTGTAGGTGTTTTTATTCATGTTTGTTAGGCGTTGGTTTTCATTAACATAGCGTTCAACTTTGCTAGAGGCGTCTAAATCACAACAGTTTAGTAACTTGGTTACGGATGTAATCGGGTTTTTTACCCAGTCTTCGTAATAGACTTCATGATACCGACCTTGCCTCAATTCCATTGCCTCCTCACGGGTCCGTTCAATGATATTACGCCATTGCAGTGCGGCAAGTACTGACTTCTGTTTTCCAGAGTGTTCCCACTCCTGGTAATATTGATCGGGAAATCCATTTTGCCAATAAGGATGATCATAACCGCCATTGGCTTTCCAAAATGGAACGCGAAGTAATGAATCCACAACAGCCCTGCCATCCCTTATTACATGCACGAATATGGCATCTGGGAAAATGCTATTAAGGTACTCTATACGTGATGGCCCGGTCAATTTGGTGGTAAATCGTTGCTTACCCTGATATTTTACTATTTTTTGAACGGCATTGCGCACGCGTTCTGTTTCTGCTTTTTCAGCCTTAACTCCGGCCAGATAATCCTCTGCAAAATTTCCCCTTGCATAGTGATTCCAGAATGCATAGGATTCATATGGTTTCGGTAAGTAACGGTTCCATGGAATAGTTGAGCCATGTTGTTTTTTTTGACCATAGATAGAAAAAATACGGTTGTCTATGATGCTACGTAATAAATTTAATGCTGGTAATGACGGTGCTTTTTCTGAATAATTTGTTAGCCATGCCAACAGTTCGTGCCTACACAGAGCCTCAAATATAATAGTAGTTCCACTTCTTGGTACGCCGATCATAAATATGGGTTTATCCAATACCGTTTCAGAGGCATTATACTTTTTCATTTACTACGACTCTTAGTCAAAAGAATATTTTCTGTATTTCGAATCATCTGATCGTTTGAAAAACTTTTCAGGATCATTTGCCGTGATTTATTTCCCATATTCTTCAGCTCATATTTTCCAGATGTTATATCAGAAAGAAGCACCGACAATGCTTCTTCGTCACCCGGAGTGAATAAAAATCCCGTTTCACCGGGAATTATTGCTTCAGATAAGCCACCTATATCGGAAGCCAGAACCGGGGTTTGCATACTCATTGATTCGAGCATCGACATGGAGAAAGTTTCTACTGCAGTTGAAGCAAGCAAGGAAAGATCTGATGCCGCCAGAATAGGCCTTACATCATCCAGCATACCAAGAAATTTTACATGTTCTTCCAGGCCGAGTGAGGTTACAAGGTTTTTTATCTCTGCCTGAAGTTCACCCTCACCGGCTAATAATAGGTAGGGCCTGTTACCTAGTTTTTGTAGTGCCCGGATTAAAATCGCATGCCCTTTTTCTGGACGAAAGCCAGCAATACAGCTTATTATCAGCGCATCAGGAGCTATATTTAGGTTGTGTTTGAGTTCTTTGCCTTCCTTATGCCATTGTGACGGATCAAATTTCGTTGTATCTACCCCGTTATATATAACCTGTGATTTTTTCTCGAGATGTGGATACCTTTCGAGCCAGTACTGTTTTTGTGCATGACAGACAAAGATTACTATATTGCACTGGTTAATCAGCCACCTGTAAATAAACCTGTCCTGTAATTCTTCTTTAACATTTCTATTCTTTGTCGTGTGTATCGCAACAATTAATCTTGGCTTTCGTTTTGCTATTCGCCTAGCCAACCATGCAAGCAATAATGAAAATTGCAGGGTGCAGTGGATAATCTCAATGTTTTCATTGTCTATTATCCGAGCCATTTCTCTTGCTGGCTTTAAGTCATATTTATGGCGACGTGACACATTGATGCAGATGACATTCTGTTGATCGATGTCTCCGATTTGGTCAAGCCTTGACTCAAAGGTAAATAGATATTTTTTTATTTTCCTAGCATCAAACCCGTTAATCAGGTTTGCCAACTGTGTCTCTGCGCCTGCGCGGATTAGTGAGGGTACAACACACAACAGCTTAAGCCGACCATTTATATTTTTCTCGGACATTATTTTTTCAATTTTGGCTTATAATAAAAATCATGGCTCATCAACTAAATTTTTCTTGCTGATGTTGTATTTTGAATAGCATCTTCCAACGCATCTACGACGCGCTCTACTGTATGAAAACGAAGGTAGTAATCCAGACACTCCTGGCTCATTTGTTTTCTTCGCGTTTCATCAGACAGAAGACTACTCAATGCATCCACCATTCCTTCAATGGTGTCTGTATATATGCCTGGTGTATTTCCGTTCCCAGCTACCCGAAGAGCAAATGTTGATACTGTCACAATTCCTCTAGCCCAGGCCTGTAGAAAGGTATTTGGGAAACCTTCACTTATAGAAGTATTTATAAGAAATTTGGCTTTGTCGAAGTATTTGTAAACCTCATCTGGTGGTACGAAACCCACAATATCAAGGTTGTCGATTTCCTTCGCTTTTTCAACTATACGTTGAAAAAGTGCTTGCGCAGCCGGGTTTGAACCTGCACC
>CAYREN010000282.1:0-6767 GCA_964423255.1 uncultured Roseivirgaceae bacterium
CCCGGCATAAACCATACACTAAAATTTCCATAACTTAATAGTAGAATTGCAGGAAAAACACCAAAACTGACTATATCAATCATTGAGTCAAGTTGGCCACCAAAAACTCCTTGCTCTTTAGTTCTGTTTTTCATTTTTCGAGCAACCATTCCATCTAACCAATCGAATAAAACGGCCCATAGAACTCCAATTATCGCAGCTAAAAAATAACCTTTAATCGCTAAAAATATACCAAACACGGCACATAATAATCCTAACAGAGAAATGATATTTGGCAAATCTTTGGCAAAACTAATTATGCTAGGCTGTTGTGATTTACTCATTTTATGTTTTTATAATTAATAATTATCAGCTGTGTTTTTATCCATAACGATAGTATTTTTTTTATTAAGAATTTGAGTACTAACAAGTTATTATAAAAACGCTTTAAAAATTTTAGATAAAGTTTCAACTCAGAAAGTTAGCCGGCGATTTTATGAGTAATTTTGGGTTTGATTTTTAATTCAATCTGATCTGGTCTTTTTGAAGCCCGTAAAAAGATATTGTCAGGTAATCCAGTTATTTTGATGCTTGAGGGAAATAATTTTTTTGCTTCCGCTAAATCTTCAATTGTATCTATTTCGTACCAAAGTTTATTGTCAAAAGGTACAGCTTGTAACGAGAGGTTTCCATCAGCCACCATTTCCGAAAATACAGTTTCATAGTAGCAGTTTACCCGGCCTTTCAAAATATACTCGTTAAGTCTTTCTACAATTGCATGCCACGAGAGAAGGGAGAAACTGTAAATATTGACGGTCTTATATCTAATTTCTTCTAAATTAGAGGTGGTGTCATTTTGGAAGCTTTTGACTTGTTGAAGTTGATCAAATGTAATAGTGGTCCCATTCATCCAGGGTTGCATAGGAGCAACGGCCATCCTATCAGGGAAAATCATATCATCTAGCTGTGAGGTATCAAAAATAAGATCACTTTCGAATAAAAGAAATGGTTCATTGATAATATCACGAGCCATCCAAAGAGAATAAATATTGTTTGTTGTATCGTAAAGCGGGCTATAAATATACTCGATAGTCATATCACCAGATTTAGTCCCAAGATATTCTCTTATGCAATTTTCCTGATAACCTGTTATTATTACAAGTCGCTTAAATCCCTGCTGTTTCAGCCCAAAAATAAGTCGCTCAAGAATAGACCTATTATTTACTAATGTTAGACATTTAGGTGAATTTTTAGTTAATGGAAACAGGCGACTACCCGTACCAGCTGCAAGAAGTAATGCAGTCGTTATACGATCACTTTCATGATAATCTCTTAAATTGATATTCATTTTAAAAACGCTAAAAAGGTTTGAAGTGTATCAATGTATGCGTTGATACAAAAATTAATATGCAGGAGAGGTTACTCTTCTTATCCTTAAAATTGGATTGTTACTGTATGGTAGCAGAATCAGACCATCAACGATTATGACGGTGCATATTTTATATTAAATCCTAATTGCGAATGTACAAAGAATTAGGGTAAAATAACGTTATTTTTGTAATGATTTTAATCCAATAATTCGTAATCGTGCATGCTTTTCATGAATTTGACAAAATCTTCCTTTTCGTCTGAGTTCATCCATGAAATGGCGGACCTTGGATGCTCATTCATTGCGCCCGTGATAAGATAAGGTATGTGATATCCCCAATCAATATTTTTTTGCAATGGGCCTACATAATTTTGAATAACATCTAATATAGGCAACAATCGGTATTTGGGATTTTTTAAGAAAGCTATCAAAATCTCCAATGGGCAATTACCTGCTCCTCGGCCCATGCCAAGTATGGTGGCATCCAGGAAATTGCAATCTTCGACAATTGCCGTGATGGTATTGCTCATGGCCAGTTGCATGTTGTTGTGGGCATGAATGCCAATTGTTTTATCAGGCATGGCTTTTTTATACTTCCTTGCCAAATGTTCTACCTGCTCGGAATAAAGACTTCCAAAACTATCAACAATATAGAAAATAGGTACTCGAGATTTTGAAATGTCATTTACGGCCTCATCCAAATCAGTTTCATTTACCTTGGATACTGCCATAAGATTTATGGCCACTTCATAGCCTTTGTCCATGCAATGCTCTGCAAGTGCCACAGCTTTATCTACTTGATGGACATAACAGGCAACTCTGATCATGTCTATTAAAGATTCACTTGATGGAGGAATATCATCTAATTCTATTCTACCAATATCAGCCATGGCACTAAGCTTAAGATTCGTTTTATTTTCACCAACAATTCTTTTTAAATCGTCATTGTGGCAAAATTTCCAGGGGCCTACTTCATCTCTCGAAAATGCACTTTCACTGCTTATATACCCAATCTCCATGTAATCGACACCGGCTTCAACAAGTCCATCGTAAACAGCTTTAACAAATTCATCACTGAATTGCCATTTGTTCATTAATCCCCCATCTCTAATGGTACAATCTATAACTTTGATCTCTTTCCTATACATCGCGTTAAATTGATAATTAAAATTTTGCAAATATTAAATCAGACGATGAATAAGTGTACGTAATCATTTTTCTGATTTAAAAATTGAATGCAAAAGTAGCCATTTCCAACAGTATTTTATGTGTCAACGCTGGATTAAAATAAATTATGGATTTATATGACTTTTATCCTTCTATCTTAATTTTTAATCGCTCATGTTTGCAAAATAATATCGAATACAATGAGAGGACTTTTTTGGGGGTTATTAACTATTGATCTACATTATTTTACTGATCACTTCCCGATAGAAAATACAAAAACAAAAGTTAAGAGTTTTAATTCTTATGTTGGAGGGCCAGCCACCAATGCATCATTTACGTTCCAGCATTTGGGTGGAGATGCCAGTTTGGTGACTGCTATTGGCAAGAATTCATTTCAAAGTATGATTATGGATAATATTGAAAAACATAAGCTTAAGGTTTTGGATTTGAAAAAGGATGAAGCCGTAGATCCGATATTCGCTTCTATTATTACCAATATTTCTACTGGAGATCGCACTATTCTATCTTACCTTCCACCTAAGGCAAAAATGCATGATATTCAAAGAGGATCCAATAATTTTGACATTGCTTTGTTTGATGGTTTTTATATAGAAACAGCCATTGCAAAGGCAAAAGAGTGCAGAGATAATGGTATCGTCACAGTATTGGATGGTGGAAGTTGGAAATTAAAAACAGACGAATTGTTAAACCATATTGACATTGCCATTTGCTCAGAAGATTTTGTGCCTCCGGGAGTGACTCAGTCGGAAGATGTCACTGCATATTTACGAAAAAAAGGAGTTAAAAAAATTGCTATCACTCGTGGTGGTAAGCCAATTATCGCAAATGACGGAGAAGTAAATATGCTAGTAGACGTTCCAAAAATCAATGTTGTAGATACACTTGGAGCCGGAGATATATTTCATGGAGCATTTTGCTATTTCTATCTTACTAATATTGGTTTTATAAATTCTCTGGAAAAAGCAATACAAGTAGCGTCACATGGCTGTGAATTTGCTGGCCCTCATGCATGGATGGAAAGGGAATAATTGAATGAAGTAATGATAGAATGCTAAAATAAGGGGAACGCTTTTTATTGTCACATTAAAAATTATTAGATATTTACCATCGATAGTTTGCCTTTCTATCAAAGCCAAGATAAAGTTTTGGAAAGCAAGTATTTTAGCATTCTATCATTTATGCATTCTATCATTATGATATATGATCTTGTTGTGATTGGAGGAGGAGCTGCCGGTTATTTTGGAGCAATTCAATGTGTAGAAAAAGCGCCTCATGCTCGCGTACTCATGCTCGAAAAATCAATTGATGTGTTGAGAAAAGTAAAAATATCAGGTGGCGGAAGATGCAATGTGACCCACGCTTGTTTTGATCCGGCGGAGATGATAGCCAATTATCCAAGGGGAGACAAAGAAATGTTGGGGCCTTTTCATAAATTTTTATGTGGAGATATGATGGCCTGGTTGTCGGAAAATGATGTCGAAACAAAAATAGAAGATGATGGAAGGGTTTTTCCTGTGAGCAATTCATCCAATTCTATCATAGATTGTTTTACCAATTTATGTAGCAAATATCAAATTGTAATCAATAAAAGTTGTGCTGTATTGAATTTAAAAAAGAAAAATGGTCATTGGCAAATCAAGACCTTTTCAGAAAATTTTATAGCAAGTAATATTTTGATGGCTACAGGAAGCAGTCCGGCGGCATGGGAAATGATTGGGAATTTAGGCCATAAAATAATTTCCCCCGTTCCTTCATTATTTACTTTTAATATTAAAAGTAAATTAATTGATTGCATTGCCGGCATATCAGTACCTCATGCCGAGGTGAAAATTAAAGACCAAATATTTAATGAGGTGGGGCCTCTACTCATTACTCATTGGGGTTTGAGTGGGCCTGCAATATTAAAACTCTCTGCTCGGGCAGCAAGGGTGCTTAATGATTCAAATTATCAATTTGAAATAGAGGTTAACTGGGTGGGTATGGATAATGAGCAAGTTATTCAGGAAATCCAAATGATGAGAAAAATCCATGGGAAAAGGGCAATTTTGAGGCTGCCACTATTTAACATTCCAAAGCGTCTTTGGCAAAAAATGATATATGGATTGGGACTCAGCAATACAAATTATGCAGACCTGAAATCAGTTCAGATTAATGCAATGGTTAAAATGATTTGTCAATGCGAATTTACAGTTAAAGGCAAGAGTACTTTTAAAGATGAGTTCGTCACTTGCGGTGGAGTTGATAATAAAGAAATCAATTTCAAAACTATGGAAAGCAAACTCCATCCAAACTTATTTTTTGCAGGTGAAGTAATCAATATCGATGCAATAACCGGTGGGTTTAACTTTCAGGCCGCCTGGACGACAGCATATATTGCTGCCAATTCTATTGCTCAAGTGTTGGATTAGAAATAATTCGTCAATAAACCTCACTTGTATTTCTGTGCAATTATTAATAATTTGTTATTTGATTCACCTAACGGAATTAATTATAAACCTAATCAAATAACAACATGTCTGACGATGAAAAGAAACTTACAATTTGGTTCTGGGTTATTGGCATAGTTTGCCTCATCTGGAATTTAATGGGGGTAATGGCATTTGTAATGCAAATTACCATGACGCCGGAAACTCTGGCAGCTCTCCCCGAGGCGGAAAGAACAATGTATGAAGCTACCCCAGCTTGGCTATTGGTTGCCTTTGCTGTTGCTGTATTTGGTGGTACTCTGGGCGGTATTTTCTTATTAATGAAAAAGATATTGGCGATCATTATTTTTAAAATATCCCTGGTGGGTATACTAATTCAGATGTATTATAATTTTTTCGTTATAAAAGCCATAGATATTTATGGCCCGGGAGGCATGATCATGCCAATAATGGTGCTTATTGTTGCAATATTTTTAATCTGGTATTCAGCAAGTGCCAAAACTAAAGGTTGGATAAATTGAAAAAAATAACATAAAAAGTATAAAAAAGCCACCCTTAAATGAGTGGCTTTTTTTATGTATAATACCACGTTTTAACCTCAATAATTCATTAACATTCTAAGGCATTGATAGTCAAATTATTCATCCAAGATGAAAGAAAAATATAATTTTTAGAAGCAATTTTTACTGCAATGTCAATTCCGTGATTTCTAACTTATTACAAGTATCAATAATTATTCCCTGCATTATGCAGGTTAAATATTGCCGGCCAGCCAGTCACCAACCTCAGATGTTTTGTAGGCTTTTTCTTCAGCTATATCTTCTGTGACTATACCAGCCTCCATCGATTTATCAACAGCATCGCGAATGGCATTGGCTTCTTTTGAAAGGTTTAGCGCACCCTCAAGAAGCATGGCTGCTGAAAGAACTGTCGCTATTGGGTTTGCGATATCTTTCCCGGTTGCCTGCGGATACGACCCATGGATAGGCTCATAAACTGATGTGTGTACACCAACCGAAGCAGATGGCAAAAGACCAAGTGATCCGGTGATCACACTTGCTTCATCAGAAAGAATGTCACCAAACATATTTTCTGTAACCATCACATCAAATTTCTTTGGCCATTGGATAAGCTGCATAGCAGCATTATCTACAAACATAAAATCCACTTCAATTTCAGGATAGTCAGGGATCATTTCCTGGACAGTCTCTCTCCATAATCTTGAAGTAGCAAGAACGTTTGCCTTGTCAACCACCGTAAGCCTTTTATTTCTTTTAGCGGCATATTCAAAACCCAACTTGGTAATTCTTCGAACTTCATCTTTGGTATAGGTGCAGGTGTCATAAGCTTTGTTTTGGTCTTCAGACCTTCCTCTTGGCTCACCAAAATATATGCCTCCCGTTAATTCACGAACAACTACAAGATCCGCTCCTTCGACCAAATCTTGTCTCAAAGGTGATTTGTGCAGTAGCGACTTGAAAGTTGTTACCGGACGAATATTGGCAAATAAGCCAAGTTTTTTTCTCATGGCAAGTAACCCCTGTTCTGGTCTTACTTTGGCCTTTGGGTCGTTGTCATATTTAGGGTCACCAATTGCTCCAAAAAGTACAGCATCAGCATTCATACAAATGTTGAATGTGTCTTCCGGAAAAGGATCGCCCACAGCATCAATGGCACAGGCACCAACCAATGCATTTTCAAATTCGAAAGTATGATTATACTTGACTCCTATTGCTTTTAATACTTTGATTGCCTGATCAACGATCTCTGGCCCAATGCCATCACCGGCTAAAACTGCAATTTTA
>CAYREN010000283.1:0-4532 GCA_964423255.1 uncultured Roseivirgaceae bacterium
AGTCTTTTACAACCCATAGTATTTGATCAACTTCTTTATAAACATCATTAACCTGTGAAAATAAATTGCCGGATACAAAGAGTAATATCAAACTAAATATGGATAAATAATTGAATTTGTTCATAGTGTATAAATTCTGATTTTAATCGCAGAATACTAAAACTTATTCAAGTTTGTGCTGGAATAAATTGGTTATGATAAAATTAATTTAAAAAAATTTAACAACACAATTTATCTCATGGATGTTCATGGAAGAACCAACATAAATTGCAGTCTGAGATTTTCACAAAATATCTAAGCTAAAATCGAAATCCGTAATAATATCAGGCACATCCTCCTTGAACCTTTCTTGGTTTTTTTATAATTGGTTTATTGTTAAATCGTTCTAGGGATTTTACTAATTTACTCATTTGTATTCCGGATTTTTTTCGAAAATTATACAAATTAAAATCGTCTTTAGAAGCACTTACTTGAGGTTTTTGAGGATTAAAAAATATTTTATGAAATTCTATGGACGAACTAATGAGAATATAATCATCTGCATTTCCTAAGACTTGAGCCAACGCAAAGGCCTTTTTAGTTTTACCTAAATCATCAGCATAAAAAATATTCTTTTTGTGCTGTTGTTTAAGATATGGTTCCCATTCTCTGTTTAGCATACTATCCAATGGGATATTGATAGACAATGGTAAATGCCAAGCTTTGTATTCTGCCGGAGATCTGACATCGATGATATTCCACTTATAGTAATTATGAACAATTTCGAAAGCAAGCTTATCGGCATCCAATGATTTTGCTTCTGCGGCTTTCAGGTTTACAGGATCATTGATTTGAGCTTCAATTCTTTCTAATCGATTTGGCATAAATCCAGTAACTGCAATAATAATAATTGGTACCGAAGCCAATATGGACATTCTGACAATTTTCTTTCTTGGAAATTCAAAAGATGTTTTGTTTACTCGTGATTCAATATAGCTTACCAAAACAAATATGACTACCGCCAAAGTTGACAATATCAGGGCGAAACTAATTTTAGATATGCCAAACATATCCGGCATGGTAACAGCTCCTAATGCTCCATCGAAGTACATTTCCGAAATCAAAGGATATATTTCCATAAAAAAGTAAATCCCCAAAAAGGATCCTAAAACAAAGGTAATTCCATCCAGTTTGCCAATGGCTGAAGCGCAAAGACTTGTCCCTGGGCAAAAACCACCTACGATAAAACCAACTCCCATAATCAGGCCTCCTACGATGGCAGATTGCAGAAATGTGGGATTAATATAAATAAGGCTGACGTCAAGCAAACCGAAATGAGAAAATACCAATACACCAATCATTGCTGTAATCCCAGCTGTAAAAAAAACTTTGAGTACTATAAAGTTATAGCCATAAAACAAACCGACTAATTTTTTAGAGCTTGAAAAGCCAGCCTGTTCTAAAATAAAACCAAAGCCAAAGCCGAGGATTAAAGCTACTATCAGATCAAACTCATTGCTAATTATCAAAGGAACCAAAGGACCCATATCTATATTAATTTAAAATGTTATATCCACAATTTTCTAAAGAAATAGGCCACCAAATATGCCGACCCAAAAATAGCTCCCATAGTAAGGATGCCCCCAAATGACATTACTGCCATACCGCTAAGAGCAGAACCGCTAGTACATCCTCTACCTATCTGCGAACCAACACCAAATAGTATGCCTCCAACTCCGGCAAGCAATAATCTGGTTTTATTGGTGATCTTCATTCCCCGGTCTATTTTAAATCCTAATCTATTTGAAATAATTCCCGAAAAAAATGCACCTATCACCACACCGGTTATTTCAAAAAATAGCCAACTATTAAGTGGGTTGCCGGTGTGTGTCTGGTTATATATTTGGAAGTAGGTACCGTTTTCCCATTGCTGTGGCTGAAAAGTCCTTACCAACAACAATACCATGGACTTGATTCCTCCACTTGCGCCTAGCCCCCTGCCGGTAATATATATCGTGACCAACAGCAATAAACCAAGTAAAAATCCAGCCAGATATGGATTCATATATGGCCTTACGTTTGCAGCTTCTTTATTCATAATTTTTTTATTTTAATATTTCAAGAGATGACAGATGACTCTTTGCTTTTTTTACCCCCCTCTTTCTTCTCTTTATTATCTTTTTCTTCCTCTTCAAATTCTTCATAACCTGTAATCATAGCTTTTATATTTGAAGTCAATGTTTCTCCGGTCGTCGTCATGTAAACATGGACAACTAAAAAAGTAATGAGCATAAAAGCTCCAAAAGTGTGCCATACAGCGATAGTCTCAAGAGAGATATCACTTATAATAATGGTATTATTTGCATCGATATGTTTGTTGAGCATGTACAATACTCCGGTAATCACGACCAATGGAATCAATACTATTTTAAAGCTCAGGTAAGTGAGTACCTGAAGAGGGTTTAATTTGTTTAGTGCTGATCTGTTTGTTGGATGACGCTCGTTTTTAAAAATTCCAACAGAATAATATCTGATTTGATCTTTTAATTTCTTGAAAGTTGGAATATATTGTTTCCACTCTCCAGTAGTGAAATGCCAAAAAATTGCAAACACAATAAGCCCAAGTAATAAGTAGGCAGCAACCCTGTGGTATATTACTGCCTTGTCGTACCCAAATATTTGGATGGAATCATGGACTTCAAACCCAGTAATACTTAAAAATATGATAAGGCTAGCCTGCGACCAGTGCCAGAATCGTTCAAATCGTTTATAAATATATTCCTTTCTCATAGTTATTTTTTTTAAAATCTATAATTGATCTGGCCTATTTTTTTTAGTATTTGTCTCTTTTTTTAGCAATTAAAACATTATTTCAACATTAATTTTTTTTACCAGACGGAGTCATCTTTTGTATTCCTTCAAACTTTTCGGTATTGGAAAAAAATCTGGCAAACCCGTGGATGAACACACCAATCAAGGCCAAAATAATTGAAAACCTACCGACTAAATCTAGAAAATTATTTTTATCCCTACCAGGTAGATAAAAGTCGTTAAGACCTGCCAGTCTGCTATTGGTGCTGTTGTGACACTCGGCACAGGAAACGGTTTGCTCTTTTGGAGCCACCATATGATTTATTGGCCAATACATTTCTGTTTCCACAAAACCATATTCTCCACTGTAGGGCAATCCTACTCGTTTCATACCGGCAGCGGCAGCAGTACCCCAGTCAAAATCAACCCAAAATGCACTATCACCTTCATTTGGGGAATACAATTTGGGTTGAATCAGGGTTTTATATTTTGTGTCATAAATTTGATCTCCTCTATGGATTTTTACTGGGATTATTTTGGATTCCCGATCTTCATGCGATCCATGGAGTTGATTCATTACAACCGTCTTCGAGTCATCGATTGTATCCCCCAATAGGTAATGGTCAGCAGTTCCATTAAACCATGCATATTCAGGAGTAACATTTCTTTCCCATTTAAAGCTGCCTTTGATTGACATGTAATTGTGATTTCCCAAGCTGTCTTCCTCAGAATAGGGCTTTCCATCTTTAAGCCTCCCTGCATCTGACCAGAACCAATTCATTTTAGTAGAATTCACTTTGGCATAAATGGGGATATGACATGCCTGGCATGAAACCCGAGAAGTATGTGTGTTGAGCAAATCATAATGATGTGGTGTGTTAGTGTGGCACGATTCACAAGTAGCTCTGTTTACATTATTGGATGATACCGAATAGAGTTTTCCACTGATGTTATGTTGTTTTGTTGTATGACAAGCCGTGCATTCCATATCCATACCGTTACCTGCCATATGCACATCAACTTCCCTTGAGCAACCAATAATTCCTTCTTCAAGATCACCATGTTTTACATTATTTCCCCCCCCACTATAAAAATGACAAGCACCACAATTCATCTTTTGGGGGCTACCTACACTTTGAGCCACTTCAGTGAGATTTACTTCTCTGGCTGGATACCCTGCCATGGCAGACCCTTTTATATATTTCTCGCTTTGGTCGTGGCAAACCATACAGTCAACATTTTGCTTATTATCGAAGTCAAAATGATCATCGCTCATGCCAAATCCAATATGGCATTTGGCACAGGCCTGCTCATTGCTCTCAGCACCGATACAAAAATTATTGAGAATGTTTTTCTTCCCCAGACTTTTTATCCCTCTTCCTTCTAAATAAGAAACACGTTCCCAGTTCCAATGTGAGGAGGCCATTATTTCCTTATGCGTACCATTATGGCATGTTAGGCATGCAATTGTCACATCTTGAGGAGTTTTAAAATCAACATGAAGTTCTTTGAATAAGCTATGATTTACAGATGAACTATCCTTTAAAGCATATTTAATTTTTAGAGTTTCTAGTTTAATATTGGGCTCATCTTCTTTATGAAAATAATTGATGGCAACAAGTCCCAAGGTGCTATAAACTAAGACAAGAATTATATTTCTTGTCATTCTTATTGATATCTTATCCATAGCTAAAAAGTTTCTAATAATTCACAACTGATTCGTAAAGGTATTGTTTGAATAA
>CAYREN010000283.1:4632-6753 GCA_964423255.1 uncultured Roseivirgaceae bacterium
ATCATTCTAAGATTATCTGTTTTCGATTAAAAATTCAAGAGAGAAGTACAATCATTACTTTTTCTAAAAATGCAAATATTATGAATCAATCCAGGAGAGAGTTTTTGAAAATATCCAGTCTTGGTATTGGAGGTGTGACGTTGGCTGCCCCGTTATTTAATTGGGCAAATGGTGCAATTGTTTCAGACGAAAAAGTGCCTGTGAATATTACAAATCGAACGCCCACTTATTGTGAAGTTTGCTTCTGGAAATGTGCTGGGTGGGTATATAAAAATGATGAAGGAAATATCTGGAAAATTATCGGCAATGACGATGACCCACATTGCAACGGTAGACTTTGCCCGAGGGGCACCGGTGGTGTTGGGATGTACACCGATGAGGACAGACTCAAAACTCCATTGATTAGAAAGACGATCAATGGGAAACAACAATTTGTAGAAGCAAGCTGGGATGAGGCCCTTGACTTGGTTGCTGAAAAATTGAATCAAATAAAAGAAAAATATGGTCCTGAAAGTACCGCTTTATTTACACATGGTTCTGGAGGAAAGTTTTTTGGAGATTTGCTCAAATCATATGGTTCCACCAATATCACGGCACCATCATTTGCACAATGTCGTGGGCCGCGAGAAGTTGCTTTTCTTACTACATTTGGAGAGATCATCTCTTCACCGGAGCGTGTAGATATCCGTGACACAAAATGCCTTGTGCTTATTGGATCTCATATTGGAGAAAACATGCACAATGGCCAAGTCCAGGAAATGTCTGATGCCATTGACAAAGGGGCAACTATCATCACAGTTGACCCAAGGTTTTCTACTGCAGCATCTAAATCAAAACATTGGTTACCAATAAAACCATCAACGGACATGGCGTTGCTTCTTGCCTGGATTCATGAGGTGATATATAATGAATGGTACGACAGAAAATATGTAGAGAAGTATTGTTATGGTCTGGAAGATCTGAAAGAACATGTCAAGAATTATACACCAGAATGGGCATATGGCATTACCACAATTAAGCCGCATGTAATTCGAGAAACAGCCAAGGAAATGGCCAATGCTTCTCCTGCGGTAATTATTCACCCAGGCCGTCATGTTACATGGTATGGAGATGACACTCAAAGATTACGTGCAGTAGCCATACTCAATGCATTGTTAGGTTCGTGGGGCAGAAGAGGAGGATTTTATAGTCCAGAAAAGAAATCACTGCCAAGTTTCCCACATCCGGAATATCCGAAACCAAAAAAGACATGGCGAGATGCACATCCGGGGAAATATAATTTAGCAATAGAGGTTGTTTCTAATAAAGTTTGTGATGCTACCATTCCATCCCCAGATGGTGACAGTAGTTTCAAAGCCTGGATCGTGAATGGGACCAATCTGATATTTACGTTACCGGATCAGAAGAATACTCTGAAAGCTATTCAAAATCTCGATTTCATGGTAGTAATTGATACCATGCCTATGGAGATTACTGGTTTTGCAGATGTTGTCCTGCCGGAATGCACATATCTCGAGCGATATGATTATTGCAGGTCAAGCCAGCACAGGGAGCCGAACATTGCTTTGAGGATGCCGGCCACTGAACCAAAATATAACACCAAACCGGACTGGTGGATTGTAAGACAGCTTGCTCATAAAATGGGACTGGATAAATATTTCCAATGGAATGACATTGAAGAAGTTTTAGATTGGCAATTGAAACAGGTAGGAACTTCGCTAGAGGAAATGAAAAGAATAGGACTTAAGAAATACCCAAGAGAATATGATGACCTGTACTTTGCTGATGATGAAGATATAGAATTCAATACCAATACCGGAAAAATAGAGCTTTACTCTACCGATCTGGAAGCTGAAGGATTTGATCCGATGCCGGTCTATACTGCACATCCGGAGCCTGACCCTGGATTCTACAGGTTAAACTATGGTCGAACTCCAGCACATACTTTCAGCAGGACAGCAAACAATCCGAACCTTACGGATTTGATGGACGAAAATGTGCTGTGGGTAAATCCTATTGTGGCCAAAGAGTGGGAACTTAAAAAAGGTCAGGAAGTTTGGTTAGAAAATCAAGATGGAATTTTATCATCTTTTCCAATAAAAGTGAGAATCACAGAGCGAA
>CAYREN010000284.1:0-4604 GCA_964423255.1 uncultured Roseivirgaceae bacterium
GTTGCATATGTGGAGCAGTAAGGTATGAAATTGATGAACAACCGATAGGCGCAGGAAATTGTCACTGCAGAACTTGTCAAAAATCTGTTGGTACTGCTTATATGCCGGTATTATTTGTGCCATATAAAGCCTTGAAAATTACTGGAACAGTCAAAGAATTTGCAACCTTATCAGCCAGTGGAAATACCATGAACAGAGGGTTTTGTCCTGAATGTGGAACAGCACTTTTCGGCAGAAATTCAGGCAATGATAAAATTAGGCCGGTTAATGCAGCTACTCTGGATGAACCTGGCCTATATGAACCTCATATGGATTTCTGGGTTTCTGATGCGCAGCCTTGGGATACAATGAATCCCGATTTGCCTAAATATGAAGAAAACCCTAAGCATTTATGAAGCTTGGAAAAAGATAAACATTTTTAAAGTCATGGCTTAAAAGAAGTTTTTTCTAAGCGTAAACAATTAATTGATCTTATAACTCTTTTTTATAAGACTTTATACTGACAACTTGACTTCCTTTTATTAAACTCTGTAAAGTTAATCAGACAAAAAAACAAATAATAATAAAAAATGAGACTAACTAACCTGATTTTCAAAAAAAGGGACAAACTTGTTACGCGAAAAATACTAATTATTTTTACTTTTTTTTCATTGCTTAATTTTCATCAGAGTAATGCCGAAGACCTTATAAACCATGAATGCATTAGACCAACTTCTAGTCAAGTTCAAACAAACGGTTTAGATTTACACATTCCTTATGCATTAGTTAATGGTAAATATTTTCATGCTGAATTTGATTATATTGGCAATTTAGAAGGCGTATTAACTTGGAAATTATCTAATGCTGTCGAATCCAGAAAACCTATACCAAGTCCTTGTTCTACTACGGTAACTATTAATGGTGATCAGGTGTTTCTGGCTGATGTAGTTGCCATGCAAAATACTGTTTTTACCGACACCCACTACGATGCAAATTTAACACTTGTTTCGAATGCTGATGGGATATTTTTAAAATTGGTTAATTACTCCATACTGCCCAAACAAGTGAAACTTATTATGGCAGTTGCAGGTAGTGAAAAAAAAATAACGTTAGTCTGGGTATTGAAAGACGAAATTTCTAATAGTATGAAATATCTTCTTCATGCTGCCAATGAACCTAGCTTTCGACCTGATAATTCAACCTTAGTTAAAGAAATTCAAGGTGCTAGACAAGTTCAGATGACTGACTTAATACCAGGAACGGTCTATTATTTTAAAATAATTACAGAAGATGCGACAGGTTTACAAAGCATAGTTTCTAATACATTATCCGCTCGTACTTTTGCTTCTCCAGTAGTTTTAAATTCCACAGAAAATGTTAAACAGGCAAGCGAGCTAAAGTTAGTAAACATTAAAAATAGCGATGGCAACAACTTAACCTTTACTTTAACTGGAAATGAAGCCTTACCTGCTAATCAGAGTATTCTATTAGGTGAAACGGCAAAAGGTGGTGGGTATCTAAGAAGGATTGAAAGCAGTACTCAATCAAATGGAGAATTACATTTAACGACTAGCCAAGCATCTCTGAGTGATATTTTTGATACGGGTAGTTTAAGCAATAGTATATTATTAACCAATATTTCAGATAATTCACAGTCAAAAAATAAAACAATAAAACAATGGAAAATAGCTAATAACAGCAGGGTCAGCCAACTTAAATGGGATAATGATTTACTTGAAATCACTCAAACTAATCACGCATACAATAGTGATAAATTAACTATTACACCAGAAGAAAATGGTCGTTCTTTTAAATTTGATGTGAAACCTGAAATATCTAATCAAGCGCGTTCCTTAACACATCAACTTTCAACTGAAATTTCAATAGATTCATCCATCGACTTTGAACCCATCTTTGAAACAGAAGTTGACTGGAGTTCAAATAAATTAAATTCTGCCAAAGTTAAGGTTGGCGGAACTTTATCGATTAATCTGGCAGTAGAATTTGATTTTAAAGGACTAGTAAGTTATACCTCTCCAACGAAAAGAATATTGACTAAAACTTATACAGCTAAGTATTTTATTGGTGCAGTTCCAGTTTGGCAAGTCACAACTTTTACGCTGGATGCTCAAGTATCAGCACAGGCAGAATCTGCCATTCATGCAAATACTAATGTAAATGCAAGCGCATCTGTTGCACTAGGGATGGCATATGATAGAGGGGAATGGTCAACTATTAGTAATCCGATAACATTGGAAAGATCAATAACTGCTGATATAAGTGTGAAAGGTAAAGTAAATGCTGAAGTTCGGTTAATTCCAAATATTGAGACCCATTTTTATGGGTTAACTAGTGTCAATATTTCGGTTGAACCTTTTCTAGAAGGAGAGATAGCAGCAGAACTAAATGTTCCATTAATTTCAAATATTTTTCCAGAATTTACTCACCAACTTAACTCTTTTGATGTGAATATTGGGCTGGAATGTTTTACCAACATTGATTTTAAAACTATTTTTGGAACAATCCCCATTTTGGAAAGAACAAAAATATGTGGCGAAGGAAGTATTACTGGACTAATTGAGTATCCTTTGTTTAGTTTGCCAGAATTATCTATTACATCTGAACAGCAAGGAGCACGGATTGTTTCTACTGCAAACACGATTGATGGTATTAATAACCCTTTTGATATAGGTTCTATAAATTGGTTTACTGAGCCAGCTGGGCCAGTCATAAGTTCTACTGGAAAAACTATGAGTTTTTCCCCGGTAGAGGGTGTTGAAGAATATAAAATTTTTCTTTCTGGATATGGACGATTAGGAGCAGTTGCGCGACAGGTTGTTATATCTGACTCCCAGTTCATAATAAATGGGTCAGCTTCACCTGGCTCTGATATTCCTAACGGAGTCGATAATTCACCGAAAAACCTTACTATTAAACTGATTGACGGGGAAAACCTAGTAATTAGAAATAGCAAAACACTGGAAATGGAAATTGAATCTGTTATAGAAATTCCTCCAGTTGGAAATGAAGACTTCCTCGTAGCAGTGGCTTCTTTTAGTCCACGTATTTGTGATATACCCACATCTAGCTATAAGCATGGATTCAATTCGTTTACATGTAATATGACTATAGCGGGTGATGAATATTCTGTTACACTAGAAAAAAGAAAATATTTACCTTTATTGGATCCAATATGGATTCATAGTTCTGCTTTTGTTGCTAATGTAGAAAAGGGATGTGTTTTAAGTAATGACCCCGTAGCATGTAGAGAATTGTGGGTTTCACCAGAGTTTTTTCAACATCCAGGTGTGTCCCCAGATATTTATAGAGATTGTGTGGTTACTCATGATATTGATACATGCCTTAGAATGATTGACGATCCATTTTCTGACGTGAGAGAACAAATTTTTGTTTTTGATGAAATACGAGTTTTATTAGGTGCTGCGAATTTTGATGGAGGGATAAATTTTACAAACTTTAAAAAATTATCAACTTATTTAGAACTAGAATGTCCATTATGGGATTCAGATAAATGGATACTTGATGGAACCAAATCTTACACAATGTCATGGGATTTACATGTTAGCCTTTATGACCCTAGTGTTTTTAATTATGATAGTGACTACTGGGATTTAAGTCCTTTGACTAAAACAAAGGAACCTTTACGTATTACATTTGAGTGTACCTATTAATATTTTGCAAAGATAACTGGTAAATGGTGAAATGCGTTTCACTTTTCCGCCGTGATCTGAAATTTTTTGGACGAATTACCAAAATTCTGAATAATACGGTGGGGGTTGTTATTCAATAATAGGTTTGTAAATTACTCATTACCAGATTTAGGTTAGAGTTTAAAAAGCACTTATGCGAATATAGCTTGACAACTGCATGTTCATGTTGAATCGACTGTTTAACAATCAAGTCCAAATAAAAATCAAGCTTGAGTCAGAAGCTAAATCATATGCTCAGGACAAGATTGAAAATTCTGAGGACACAGTACTTAATTTTTGCATTGGGTGGTTTTAGAAATATATTGCACCTCTCCTCCAAAGCTTCCTAATGAATTTAACTTTTATTTTCCATTTAGAATGATTAATACCTTCGGCTTTTAGGTGAACAGATTTTTATTTCAATGTCAAGGTTTGTAACAGAGAAAATAAGCCACATCTGTTTAGAAACTAAAGCAAGACTTGCCATATAAAAAGAAACCAGACACGGAATATTGCCCAATATTTGGCAAAATAGAAGTCAAAAATTGAGAGCGAGAAAGAAAATGCAACTAACCGTTAACATCCCAGATCATTTTTTAATTTCTGTAAAAGAAAAACAAGAAGACTTTATAAGAACCATGCTCTTTAACCATGCCTTAGCTCTCTACCGAAAAAATAAACTCAGTTTAGGCAAAGCAGCCGAATTAGCAGGCTATGATAAATTAACCTTCATTCAAAAATTACAACTTGAAAATGAACCCATCTATCATTATGAAGAAAATTTAGTGAATGAAATGGTCAGTAACAGCGAACATGTCTTATCATTACTTAAAAAAAATAAATGAAAGTTGTCTGCAATACAACGCCGATTATTTCGCTTGCCTCAATAGGACAACTTTCATTATTGGCTGATTT
>CAYREN010000284.1:4704-6700 GCA_964423255.1 uncultured Roseivirgaceae bacterium
ATTTTTTTGGCAAAAGAGCTCAATGCAGATATGTTAATTATTGATGAACGTATGGGTTATAAAATAGCGCAATCACAAAAAATTGTTAGCGTAGGCACTCTAACAATATTACAAGTCGCTAAAGAAAAAGAATTAATTAAAAAAGTAAAACCACTACTTGATGAAATGATAGAAAAAGGACGTTGGTATAGTAACGCCGTTTATACTCAGTTTTTAAAACAAATAGGTGCGTAAAATAAAATCACCGAATAATCCGAGCTGAGTAAAATTAACGTTCCAAAGTAGAAAGCATGGGAATACGGTTTACTTTTCCATCCAACAAGAGGCTATGAAAGCATAACTAAAAATATCAAAACTAAATATAAAAACATATTGTAAATATTGATGAAATGTTTTATTTATTTTGAATACTTTCATAACCCTTATCGAATGTTTTACAGACTAAAAAAATGAGCCATCAAATGCACGAAAATCTCCTTGAAAATGTGCACGATCGGGTGCGCTAAAACCAGGCTCAAATAGAGACAGACTACTTGCATTGGGATCAATATTTTTAAATTCAAAAACAGCTGTTACAGGAACACCTCTGATTAAAGTTATATCTTCAGAACCACTGGTTTCTTCAGTATTAGCAACAGAAATTTTTTCAGCTATATATTCATTGCCTAAATTGTCAAATAGCTTCGATAAAGGAGCAGAAAACCCTGATCCAGTGACTTGAATAGTTACTTCTCTGTCAAAATCATTGTTAGTCAACTTGACGTAACAGTTGACATTATCGCGTCCAGAACGAAAACAACCTTGAAATCCCATAGTAAAATTTTCTGCATCTTGCGTCTCAATAATTTTGTCTGGTTGAGGAGGTGTGACAGGGGTGAAATTTAATAATTTAAATTTACCCGTCTTAAAATCCAACTCTAAACTAACGTTGTCAACATAGGTGTTTCCATTTATATCAACCCGAGGCATAACCAGTACACCTGAATCTGTACTAAAATTAGAAACGGCAAAGCCGGAAATAGGCATAGTGGCAAAGAATATTGATAAAATAACTAAAGTATAAATTTTTTTCATTATTATTATTCCATTTAGTGATTGTGAATTTCTGATTGAAATTTGATAAGTCATTCATAGCTAATGACCTTAGGAACGTGCACGAAATAACTTCGACAACCCGCTTGTCTTTTTGTCCGTCTTCGGTGTTGCGGCAACAGTTGCGTAGCCAGCTATGCGCCTGCTGCCGCGCCTTGAAGACAAACAAAAATCCTGCGCCAGTTGACGAACTTATTCCATGCGCGTTCCTTAATAACTTTACAAGGTGAAGATGGGTAAGGTCAAGCGCTTTTAAAAACCAAATTCTATCTTTAAAATTGATTAACAGGTGCAGTCTACACGTCAACCATCATACAGTTTGTTTTTTAGGTTGATAGAAGACTTTGAAATAATTTGACTAAGTTATTTAGTATGATTTTCAGGAATATTCGTTTAGTCATTACCTAAATAAGCGTTTCAAAGGGACACAATGCGGTAATGTTGTTTATTGCATGCTATAAAGACAGATCATTTTATCTAGATTATGATACTCACAAAAATCCTAATCAAACATTATATATACTGAATCAGGACATAAAGAAAAGGATATGAACAACCCTTCCGTAAACGCAAAAATATCTCCCGAAGAACACTTGGCTGTTTTATCCAAAACAGAAGTAAAAAAACTATTGGATACCAGTCAAGGTGGCTTATATCAGGTATTTCATAACTGTGCACTAGCTGTACTTAATTGTGGAAATAATATGGATGATGGCAGAGAGCTTCTGGAACGCTATCCCTCATTTTCCATCAAGGTGATTCAAGAGGAACGCGGTATAAAGCTAAAATTAAAAGATGCACCTGCCAATGCTTTTGTTGATGGCGAGATGATAAAAGGGATTAAAGAACATTTGTTTGCAGTGTTAAGGGATATTATTTATTTAAGTGATGAAATCAATGACAA
>CAYREN010000285.1:0-6676 GCA_964423255.1 uncultured Roseivirgaceae bacterium
AGGGTACACACTCCCAAAACATTGGAAATACCCCAGGTCTTCCTGGACACAGATGCCCGTAATGAAGCCGATGATCAACATTATATCGCTTATTGCTTATACAGTAATCTGGATATATTGGGAATTAATAGTATTCACAACAATCAGCCTGGATCGGAAGCAGTAAATTATGGTGAGATTTTTTATGTATTGAAGCTAATGAATAATTCAGGAAGATCATGGGATTCCATGCCGCTTGATCGGATTTTCCATGGCGCCGTTGAAAAATTTGAACAGCCGTCAAGTGGTATCTGGTCAGACACAAAACCTATCATTACTGAAGGAAGCGAGGCAATTCTGGCCGCAGCGCGAGGCGCCTGGCCTGGCAATCCGGCAATTATTCTGCCTGTAGGGCCATGCACCAATATTGCCAGTGCGGTTTTACAAGCCCGTGAAGAAGGTTTTGATTTGAATGATCGAATCCGGGTTATTTGGCTCGGAGGCCATGACAAAGATTATCATAAAGAGTATAACGGAGGTAACGATCCGTGGTCAGTATATGTGATGGGACAGAGTGGAATAGATTTAAAAATTCTATTGGGTGACCCAACAAGTTTAAAGCTGAATATCGATAAACGCATAGAATCAGATCTTTATCCCAACAATGACCTTGGCGAATATTTAAAAACCATCATTCCTGTTTTTCAATGGGGAAGTACAACTGTTTTAAAATCTATACACGATGTGTGTGTTCCCGCTATGATTATTAGTGAGCATCTAGGATTGGGGTGGGTAACTAAAACAGAGGCAATCCAAATATCAGGGCCGGAAAACGAATATAAATGGCAAGCGGCAGATGGCCCGTCCTCGGTTCAATTGATATGGGATATTGATGGGAAAGCCATGAAAACTGACCTCTTCAATACCTTGAATGGACATCCAATAAGTTTGACTAAAAATCCTGAAATAGAATAAATGGAATCAGTTTAAAAACCCACTTAACGGTTTGCTAATTCCTATCAGGATGCCTTCCCCATTCAAATCTTCTCTTTTCATCAAAATTTCGGTTAGGAACGGGAAACTCTGCTTTTACATCTATTTGCCAATCTTTCAACAATTTATAGAGTTCCGAAGCTTTTTCAGCATTGGATTCTACAAGATTTGTAGTCTCACTAATATCTTTTTTTAAATCGTACAATTCCAAGGACTCATCAACCAGATTCTCAATAAGCTTAAAATCCCCTTTTCGAATTACACTTGCAGGAACTCCATGATGATAAACCGGATAATGCCAAAATATTGGCCGATTATAGTTTTCTTCTCCATTCGTAATAATATTTACCAAACTATTTCCATCTATTACTTGATTTGCTTCTGGTTTGACTCCGGCCAATTCAAGAAATGTGGGGTAGAAATCTACACTTGAAACAACCGAATTATTAAAACTACCTGCCTCTACTTTTCCAGGCCACTTAACAATAAAAGGCTCTCGAATCCCTCCTTCATAAACTGTTCCCTTCTCGGCCCTCAAAGGGGCGTTGGAAGAGGCTACATACTGCATTGTGTCATCCTGATAGATGTATTGTTTCGATTTGGCATGCAATGGAATTTTATCAAACCTGCTTACTAATCCACCATTATCTGAAAAGAAAATCACAATTGTATTTTCTACCAATCCCAACTCTTCAATTTTATTTTCCACCCTACCAACACTGATATCCACATTTTCAATCATCGCAGCGTAAACTGCATTGGAAGGATATCCGGTAACTTTTTCTTTAGCCAAATATTTATCTATCAATTCTTGTTGAGCATCAAGCTGTACATGCACATCGTAATGCGCTAAAAACAAAAAAAATGGTTTGTCTTTGTTTCGCTCTATAAATGAAATGCTTAAATCGGTTAAAGCTTCTGACAGAATTTTATCCTCAGGAAATTCTGTTGGAGGGTCTGTCCTTGGACCAAATCCAAAAAATCCACCTCCATTATATACTACCTGTTCATCATAGCCCTGATTAGATGGAATATGATTCCCCCACCCCAAATGCCATTTACCAAAATATCCAGTTGAGTACCCCGCTTCTTTTAGTTTTTCTGCAAAAGTAATATTTTCAAGTGGTAGATATTGAGTGCGATTTTTTGGAACAATTGTTTTCTCATATGGCCTCCAATGACCTGTAATGAAATCTGTGATTCCTACTCTTGCCGGATATTGTCCGGACTGGATGCTTGCTCTTGTCGGTGAGCAAACCGGACAAGCTGCATATGCATTGTCAAACTTCATTCCCTCTTCCGCCAATTTGGTGATGTTTGGTGCTTCATTAAAATTATTTCCATAAACTGGTAAGTCAGCCCAACCCAAATCATCGGCAAGAATGAATACAATATTTGGAGGGGTATTTTTTTCATTGGGTGTAGAACAAGATGTGTAAAAAATAATTGCAAAGATAAATGTAGATGTTAAATTCATTAATCTTCTCATACTCATATAAAGTGTTCCTATTTTAATACCAATAAGGTTGTTAATTTTGATGCCCAAAATGAAATAAATACTCGCCAATTTTTAATAAAACCTATTCCAATTCTCCGATAGCTTTGTAAAGCATTTTAAAACACTCCGCTGAATTACCTTTTGAACCTGCCGGCATTTCTTTAACCCCATAATATATATCCATGAAACTTTCTGTCCCAGTCCAAATAGTCTGAATCATACCCTGATAATTCCCCTTCATTTTCGATGTCGCATTTTCACGTAATTCAACCATCATATCCAATTGCTTAACCGCCAACTCTCCTGTCCTCCATGGACAAGTTGCAACCTTAAATCCTTTCATAGCAAATAATACTGCTGTAGGATCTACACGTTCATAGTGCCAGTCACAAATCATGACATCTTTCGGGATGAGGTCTATAGCACGATGCGTATTATTCATGCTCGCTTCCCACTCTCCCATCCCAGTGGTTTTTCCATCAATCAGTCTATCTCCCCAGATCCAGAGTTCATTTCCTTTTGCTGCAAGATGATTTCGAATTTTAGTTACCTCACCGGCAAATAGTTCTGCTTTATCCAATCCTGAGCATCTGGGACATTTATCATCTCCGATATAAAATACTTCATCCATCCCAGCATGAAATGTATTGGTTTCAAAAACTTCCAATATTTCATCGACCAATTCAAATACAATTTTGTGTACCTCCGGGTGAAGCGGGCAATAGCTTTTGCAATACAATCCGTCTTCATTTGGCCATTCATAGTTCTCAGGTAATTGCACATGGGGTGTTTCATCAAATTGGGGATAAACCGTCAGGAGATTACTCAGTTTTGAATGCCAGGATTGATGCCCCAACAAATTGATTTGGGGAATGATATTTATATTATGCTTGTTACAAACCTTTACCAGTTTCTTGACATCACTTTTCGATAGGGCGTCCTCATCTCTGAGTTCAGGATGGCTTTCAAACTGATAATTATACTCTACTCTCAAAATGAGTGTATTTACTTTTTTGGGGCCGAGCTCTTCATCAATAAATTTCACAAAGCGGTCAATTCCATCAGATTTTGGTGAAGAGATACTAAACCCTCTAACCGGCAATTTTTCATCCAGTGTATTTTGGGCAAATGAAGATGTAAATGATAAAATTAAAAGGCTGAAGAAAAATGTCCTGATTTTCATAATTCGTGTGTTTTATGGATATATATTAACCTATTCTGTGATAATTCCAAGTTCTGCAATTGTGATAATGCCCTTTTCATTTATTTCCTTTTTTCCAACAAACTTTATGTATCTGCCCTCAACCGAATCAAAAGATTTAATTTGTAAAATTGGATTATTCTTAATGTTACTGAACTCTCCTTCCGAAACAGCCTTACCCCATTTTCTTCCATCTTTGCTTACATAAAATTGATAATGAGAAATCGTTCCATCAATATACCTCTTTTGCGTAGGTAAATAAGAAAAACCATTTAACGTAAATGGTTCTCCAAAATCAATAACTACTGATTGAGGAAGCTCAACTTTAGGGTCACTTTTCCAAACGCTTTCCTCATTGGCATCGACAATAAATTTAGCTCGTGGATCTTTTTCAGGATCTGGTGATATTACAGTCCATTTGGTTTTACTGATGTCAAAACTTTGCGATGTCACGGGGCTTTGCTCACCGGTTTCAGGATCATAGGCCATGGCATTAATTTGTCCTTTGCCTCCCATTTGGAAAGTATCAGTATATTTTTTTGATGAAGTGTTTGGCATGTTACCGTCATTGGTGAATCGGATTTCTAATTCACTATCAAAAGCCACTATAGAAACCTCACCACTTTTATCCCTGCTAATTTTAGGGGGCACCATCAGTTTTGGGGCATGATACACCTCAATGTTCGAAATAACTGGGCAGGCTTTTGCATCCAAAATATTGAACCTCAATTTGGTGGAAATTACATTGTCAAACCTCAATATTCGTTTGTAACCAATGGTAGTTTGTAAATCGATTTCTTTCCATTCATCATTTATAAATGCTTCGATGGAAAACTTTTTTACTCTCTGGCCAAGTTGAATATACTCTTGCACAAGAAACCTATTGAATGTAGTTTCTTTGCCAAAATCAATAGTAACTGAAGCGGAAGTAACCCCATCGTCAGTTGCCCAATAACTATCCTTTTTTCCATCAATTGTTTTTTCCGCATTAAATTTCCCTGAATTGCCACGCACGTTTGACGCCTCAACAGATACACCGGTCGCCAAATTTGTCTCAAAATCCTTTGCAATCACGTTCACCATTTTCATTAGATGATCAACATCATTCTCATGAATAAGTCCTCTGGCATCCACAGGGAAGTTCAACAGAAAAGAGGCATTTCTTCCAATGGAATTGTAATAAATATCGACAAGCGTTTTTACAGATCTTACCTTATGATCTTCAGATTTGTGATAGTACCAACCGGGACGGATGGAGACGTCCACTTCGGCAGGCAGCCAATGTGAGCCATCTTCATGGCCATTTGTCAATTGTTTGTAATTTGGAGATCCTGGCCAAAATTCATCCCTTCTCAAAATCGACCAGTTTGTTTCTCCTGCCCAGCCTGATTCATTTCCCACCCAACGTACATCGGGCCCAGCATCGCTAAACATCATTGCAAAAGGCTGGTTGTCACGAACAATTTTATAAGCTTTTGGCCAGTCATAATAAGTTTTCCGATCAACTTTTCTGTTTTCATTAGCCCCACCGTAATATCCTGTGCCACCATTTGCTCCATCAAACCACACTTCAAAAACATCCCCGTATTTTGTCATTAATTCAGTCAACTGATTTCTGAAATAGGTGATATAAATATCTGTGCTATAATCTGCATGGTTTCTGTCCCATGGAGAAAGATAAAGTCCCAGCTTCAAACCATATTCTTTACATGCATCTGCCAGATCACGGACTACATCGCCTTTGCCATTTTTCCATGGGGAATTTTTGACGGAATGCTCAGTGTAGGCTGATGGCCATAGGCAAAAACCATCATGATGCTTGGCTGTAAGGATAATTCCTTTCATCCCGGCTTCTTTGCACACCCTGGCCCATTGACGTGTATCCAGTTCAGTGGGGTTAAATAAATTTGGTGACTCCCCGCCCAAGCCCCATTCCATATCGGTAAAAGTATTCATGTTGAAATGGACAAAAGCATAAAACTCCAGTTCGTGCCATTTTAGTTGTCGTTCGGAAGGTAATGGACCTACCGGATCTGGTGGAGGAGTTTGGCTACATGAAAATAATATTAATGAAATTAAAAAAGCGAAAAGCTGTTTCATAGAAATTATAATGTTTTACTTATAAAATGAAATCTTAAATCAAAGTCAAATATCAATGTACAACCAGTATCTAATCCTACATCTAAAACTTATCTTACCTCCAACTCATCTTTTGATGGCAGTTTTGGAAAAGGATTATGCGGCTCGGTTTGATACCAAAAAGCCACAGAAGCAATATCGCTTTCCTGCTTCAGGTATCTTCCTTCACTTCGCCAGCCAAGATCCTGAATAGTTATTCTTAAATCTTTTTCAAATCGTACAGGATCAGTGATATGCCAGCGATATAAACCAAATCTTGTATTTGATTTGTATGCACCATCAGGTCTGATAACTTGATGAAGACCAGTATATGCCGTAGAAAATTCAGTGTATTGTCCATCTCGATCAAAATTATATGAACCACAGAAATAATCCTCTGCCCCGGTTCCACAAATTGTAGGGAATTTTTTATCACCGTCCATAAAAAATTTGATTTCTCCTTCACCCCACCAGCCATTATTATTTACCTGCCAAGCCATATAGGTGCCAACATACTGGCCTTTCCCTTTGATTCCATCCACGATGGTATAAGCTTCCTTATCCCTGTCGGGGCGTGGTCTCCTAAATTGTGCATGGAAATAAGCAGCATCTTTAGGCACGTCTGTCAAAACATAATCGATTTGATAATATAATCTGGTTGCTTTAACGTCAATATTTTCCATGGTAATTTTGCATTTTTTCCTGAAAGGCATCTGCCAGTAAGTATTGAATGCCCTCCCTGGATTTACACAGATAGCTAGCGAATTTAGATGGGCATATTCTCCCCAACCCATTCCAAAAAAATCTCCAACAGGCACCTCGACAGAAGGTTCTGTCTCATCATCCCAATAAAATCGAATAATGTAAAAACGCCAATTTCCCGTAGG
>CAYREN010000286.1:0-6620 GCA_964423255.1 uncultured Roseivirgaceae bacterium
ACTGATGATTGTCGCAATAGCCAAGCCATATGCATAATCTCCGATACCAACCGGCCCGTAGTTTCGTGAGAGCACAACAAAAAATATTAGGCCCGCAACATCGCCTCCAACTCTTCCGATGGATAACCAACTTGCATTTTTTATCGTTTCAAGCATTTAATTAAATAGATCCGCTAAATATTATCTTTAATGTAAAAAATACCTCATCGATTAAAACTGGTGGCACAGAATTGCAGCTAAAAAACCGAGAGGACTCAGGAATTAACTTCGGCACACAACCCCACCTAGACTTCCCCTCCCCTTTCAAAAGGAGAAAAAAAACCTCTCTGTAGTGCCCGAATAAGGACAACCTAAAGACGCGGCCTCCTTTCTCTCCCATCGAAAAACGTTTAAAATAACTATTTAGCAAGTACCATTAATGAGTGTCCACCGAGAATTCTAACTGCTAGATCCTTATTAAGCATACTTGCTATTCTCAGAGGCCATTTTCCCAATGAGTAAATTATTGATTTCGAGGGAAGATCTAATGAACCTGCCGTGTAGAAGTAATCAATAATTTCATAACCAGTATCTTCCAGTGTGGCCAATGCTGTTTCCTTTGTAAAATAATGAATGTGCCCCACTTCTCTACGACGCCTGAGAATGGGATGGCACAACAAAACTCTTAGCACTGATATATCCAGGGGAATATGGAAAATTTTATATTCTGCCTTTACCCTTATTTTCCTTAAAAAACTAAAATATTCTTCAATATGTTCAAAAACATCAATCATTAAGAGAACATCAAAGTGGCAATCAGGTTCCTTCAAAATATCTTTTAAATAAAAACTCAACCTTTCTTTAGTTTTCTGTTTAGAAATTTCATAGGCTTGAGGGGAAATTTCAAAGCCAGAATAGGAAATATTATCAGGCAATAAGGCATATAATTGATTCAGTATTTCTCCAGAACCACATCCAACTTCACAAATTGAATCCGGTAGGATATTTTTCCGTGAAAGCAGTTTTGCTATATGCTCGGCCTTCCAGGGCGAGTCTTCTTCATGCCAGGTTGGATTATTGTCAAGATATTTTCCTTCAGTATAAATATTTTTTGTTTGTTTATTCATAACCATTTATTCTCTTTTTGAATGTAAAAATCAACACTATGAAGAAAAATTTTACGCCTTACTTAATCGATTTAAAATGTACCATTCGGCAATATCATGTCTGGATATTCCCATAAATAAAATGGGCACGTTAGTTCCGTTTGCTTTTAAATACCTGTAACAGTGAGTTATTTCTTAAGCCAGGCAATGCTTGTAGATATTCTTCCTGAATTCTATTAATTAAAAGCGGATGATTTTTATTCATTTCTACAGAAAATCCATTTAGCTCTCCCATATGAGCCGACAGATACCCTGCTTTACACAAAACCTCTGCACTAATATTTGATCCCACAAACCAGGGGAAACAAAAATGTTTAACATTTTTATTTAATCTCTTTTCGATATACTCCCTGGAACCTATTAATTCAGCTTTTATGGCATCATAAACTTGTTCTGCTGTTTCATAGTCGTTGCACTTTTCATTATTCTTACTTTGATAGTCAGCAACGAATTGTTTAAGTTTATGTCGCCAATTTTCTTGTGTAAAAAACTGTTCATTTCCCTGCTTTGTCACATAGCTAGCACATGCCTTTCGGAGTTTAGCAGAGTCTAAATAACGTGCTTTAGCTGACAAACGTGGAACGTGCTCATAAACAGGATGGCCTGGTATTTCTAGCCTGGAGTCATTGCCAGAGGTGTCACAATAAAGTGGAATACAGATATTCCCATAGTGGTATGTATCAAAACCAGGATGAATAAAATCGACGATCTTCGGTGAAATACTGATCAGTGCATGATGCATACCGTGTGACTGAAAATCAACCAAACCGCTTTCATGCATTTTTTTAATTTCTTGCCAGTTACATAAAGGGTTATCAGTATAATCCCGTTTTGAGAGCTCAATTTTCTCCTGCTCATTTTCTGTATCATCGATAGTAACGCCTATACCCTCTCCGTCCACCAACAGACCCGGAAGAATAAAACTGATAATTTTCTGTTCATATTTTTGTAATAATGGGTAAGCAGTAGTCCAGACAGATGCCATTCCATCATCAAATGTCAGCGCAACCTCCTTGCCATTATTCTTATAGTTTTTATCAATGCGTCTTTCATATAGTTCATCAGCTGTTAACGTTTTATAGCCGTTTTTATTCAGAAACTGCAACTGATTTTCAAACAGTGGGTACTGTGCAGAATGAAAACAAAAAACTGGAATATCTTTAAAGTTTTTTATGCCATAGACAAATTTGGGCATCCTGCCTGTCACTAATGCTATTGCTTCAGACTTGTTTTTCCTGACAGATTTTTTTATTTTTTCAACAAGATTCGACATAAATATTTTCTGTAAATACTCTACTATAGAGCAATACAATTTCACCTATTTTCTTAATTCCCGATATATTTCACTTAACTCTTTGACTGTCTCATCAACCAAAAAATTTTCTCTAACTCTCTTTAAAGCATTTTTACCAAGCATAATTTTCAGGGCGTTATCTTCTAATATCCTGAATATTGCTTCAGCTAATTTTTCGTGGTCTTTTGCAGGCACTAATATTCCCGAAATCATATTCTCAACGATTTCTGGAACACCACCTACGGATGTTGCAACAACGGCTTTCTCCTGTGCCATTGCTTCCGCATGCGCCATTGGTAATCCTTCTGAATGTGAACTACTCACAAAAATATCCAGCAAAGAAATTATTGGAAGAATATTGTCACAATGACCAAGAAAATGAACATTATTTTTTAGTCCTGTTTCGATAACTATATTTTCCAGTTTTTCACGTAACTCCCCGTCACCAACAACAATAAAATGAACATCAACATGCTTTTCAAAGATGACAGACGCAGCCCGTAAAAAATCATCATGCCCTTTAACAGGATCCAGCCGACCTATTATACCTACCAGAGGAACATCTTTCGGTATATTATATTGACGGATTGCCTCACTTTTATCATAATCACTGATTTTTTCACAAAATTGCGCCGGGATTGTATTGTAGACGACAGCCATTCTGTTTTTTGGCAGTGACCTGGGGCCAACCATAAAATCATTCACCGCATTGGAAACTGCAATACCCTTGCTGGTCAATGGTGCCAATAACCTGTCAATAATACGTTGATACAACGGAATATCTTTGTCCACCATATGTTCCTGAACGACGACGACTGTATTGCTTAAAAAACCAGCCAGCCGCCCGAATGTTGTTGCGCCGTAACCATGACAATGTAATATTTTGATATCATCCCGTTTTATTATTTTTATTAAATCAACAACGGTTCTTGGGTCTACTTTGCTACGAGAAAGATCTTCAACGTTGATGCCCTTTTTTTCAAATGCAGAACACGTCCCTCCTCCACCGCGCAAAACACACAACGTTAATTCAATATCAGTATTTTTAAATGCTGGCCACCATGTCAGTAATAAACGCGAAACCCCGTGGATTGGAGATCCACGTATCGCACATTTATCCATTACTTGCAGTACACGTATTTTTTCTTTATTCACAATGACCCTGCTTTAATTTCACGCATCACATCAACAAACAATCTCAGAGCAGTCTTTGTCATATTGGCTTCGCTTCGCGAAGCGAAGTATTCAGGCTCACTGTCAAATGCTGAAACATTTGACAAAAAGCAACAGCAAGCCGCAGGGAATTTAACCTGTGCTTAACAGTTCCTTTTTTATGCGAACGGCGGCTCACCCAAATTCAAAACAACTTTTTGCCCGGTTATCGCATCCGACCAGTTCGATGCCAGGAAAGCGATGCTTTGCGCAACCTCAACAGGTCGGACATGTCGGCCATACGGTCGGGATTCCGCAATTTTCTCCCGATACATCCCCGGTATGACAGAGACAAGATCCGTGTCGGTCATATTGGGAACGACCAGGTTAGCCTGAATATTAAATTTCAGAAGTTCCTTTGCCAGGCTCTTTGTATATCCTGCCACGGCACTCTTGGCAGTGATATACCGGCTCTGACCAGCAACGGGATTGTCGACGGCCACGGTAGAAAGATTGATAATTTTACCACCACCATTTTGTTTAAAAATCGGGATAACTTCCCGGCAACAGGCGTGCATCCCTTTCACAGAGACTTCGAGCTCCTGATTAAAGTCATCCCATTCCATCTCTGTAATATTTTTTGGGGTAAAATCCTTGACTGCATTATTAACAAGAATGTCAATACGCTTGAACGTCTGCAAGGCGGTCTTGACCATTTCTTTAACTGAATTTTCATCGGTTATATCACACTGGATAGCAATAGCTTCTCCGCCACTGGCCTTTATTTCATCCACAATGTGTTCTGCATCACCTTTGCCACGGTAATAATTGATGACAACTTTTGCCCCAAGGGCGGCAAAAAGTTTTGCGGTCGTTTCTCCTATTCCGCGACTGGCACCGGTAATCAGGGCAACCTTTTCATTCAGGTCAAAATGGCAATACCGTTTCACTACTTCCTGGCTACTCAACATTTTTTTAGGTGGCGGATTCAACATGACTTCGATCTTGCCACTGGCCACGGGATGCTCACTTTCAATACTGATCACCGCCTCCATAATCTCGGTGGCCTTTGAGACTTTGGTGACATTACCGGTCAACGTATATTGATCAGAGGACAATAGACCAGTATCAAAACTGATGTCAAAACGGGTAAAGGTTGCATATCGCCCTGGCAGTCGCATTCCAACCAACGTTGAAAGCATTAATACGGCAAGCAGATTGTTACCCGGCAGAATTTTTCCTGATAAATTTTTCATTCCTGGCGAAAATACTTTTGCCACGTAATTATCTTTTAACGAATCTGTGGCCTGAAATGTCAACTGTTCCCGTCTATTCGGAAGGTCATCAATATGGTATTGAGCCTCTGTTATTTCACTGACAAGAAAAGTATCCAGATTATTATTGGCCGAATTTGTCTGGTTGATAAGTCTGAATTCACCTTTGGACGTGATTAAAATTTCATTTTTCGCTTTATTCCGCCAGACGGCATTATATTTTTTCTCATTTTCTGTGTTAGTGCAGGTGATTTCCAGACTAATCGCATCATTGATAAAGACAGGTTTCCTGAATCGGGTACTGAGTTCGACAAACTCAACATCATACCCTTCAAATTCACACCCTAAAAACTGGATAAAACTGAACGGAATCATGCCATGGACGACAGGCTGACGATATCTTGATTTGCGGGCAATCTCAGGATCGACATGCATGGAATTATAGTCACCAGAGAGTCTGGCGAAAGCATCCACCATATCGGCAGTCACCGTAAAATCAATAACGCTGTGTTTATTGTCTGACATTAATTTGGAAATAAACCATTATTTGGAAATAAACTATTGGAAATTATCGTCTTTTAAAAACGACTTTGGCAGGATTACCTTGCACAACAGCATGGTCCGGTATTTTGGAGGAGATCACCGAATTGGGGGCTATAATGACACTGTTACCGATTTTCGCACCATCAAGAATGGCTGTCCCTGCACCAATCCAGACATCCCGACCGATCGTGATCCCTTTTGAGGTTTTCTCCTGAAGGCAAACCGGGATATCCAGCCGATCATATTTATAGTTGTTGCCAACAATCGAAACATTGGGCCCAATCATGGAATAGTCACCAATCTCTACCCCTCCTTCATCAGCAGAAATAAAACAGCCGTTTGCAATCGAGACATTCTCTCCAATAACCATTGCGCCGCTGGATGCTTTAATCTTGCAAAATGAACTGATTTGTGTGCCCTTGCCAATTTTTAAAAGGCTTGAAAGGTCAACTTCAGATTTTGGGCTGACTTTACATTTGTATTTAAGCAAGTAGGTGCCCGTAACCACAAAGGATGGCACCAAAAAACGTTTCAGCAGCTTGAAGACTTTCATTGCTCACCTTTATGGCTTTTAACGACTGCGTAAATATCTCCAACATTTTCAATGGATTGAACTTCATCCATTGTTAGTTTGATATCAAACTCTTCTTCCAGCGCAGTCACAAGACGCAAATGATTCATTGAGTCCCAATACTCGGTATCATCGGGTGACAACTCTGCCGTCACTTTATCTTCATCGAGATCAAGCACATCAGCAACCAGCTCTCTTATTTGTTCATCCATCATTAATCTCCAATAATCATTTTCATTTCAGGACATGCCAATAACTCGGCACATGAAGCCGAAATGGTATAATTTTTTTCATTGTTATCAGCAACCTCATTGACAGAGAACCCTTGTTGCTCAAAATATTTTTCAGCAGGTTTATTTTTTTGTGTTTTTATAAATTTTGCTGTCATCACACGCTTATTACCACTCAACAGGTAACGTTGTTTCAATGTATTCATCACTGCGGTTTCAATACCGCGCCCCATTGCCCTGCAACTCAGAATGAAACTGTCAATATGTATGTCATCCGGTCCCTGTTCAAGCAATACAACACCAATTGTACCCATATCGCCGATATTATCAGTGACCGAAAACAGCATTAAATGCCATTTATCTTCTGTAATAAATTGTTCAATTTTCCTGTCGTCGTAACGTTGGGTTGTT
>CAYREN010000287.1:0-6614 GCA_964423255.1 uncultured Roseivirgaceae bacterium
CATCTTTCTTATTTCGAGAAATGATGCGATTGCGCAAACTATCATTTTCCTTAATTGATAAAATATGACTGGCAAATTTTCCAACATCCCAAAAATCGGCTTTGGGTGTTTCAGGGAGCACCTCTGATACTCCGGAATTTGAAGATAAAATCACCGGTAATCCCACATATGCAGCTTCGATAGCAGTAAGTCCAAAAGGCTCGGAAACTGATGGCATACAAAGAACCCCGCATTCCTGATACAAAGCAAATAGATCATTCCGCTCAATAAAACCAAGATATTTTAAATGAGATTTTACTTCGCAATATCCTTCTATTTTTTCAACATTAACATTCTCATCACATCTGCCGACAACTACAAATTCTACTTGGCTGGTTTTATTTAAAACCCTTTTCGCAATTTTCAGAAAGTATTCAATTCCTTTGTTTCCTTCAATTCTTCCGGCAAATAAAATTTTAAAAATCCCATTGCTTTTTACATTGCTTTTTATCGTAAATCCGGAAAATGTAATTGCATTATTTATTACGCGGATATGATTTCCACTGAGGCCATAATTACTTTCTATTATACCTTTTGTATAGTTGCTTGTAGAAATGACCATATCGGCTTTCGACATAGAAAACCTTTCGATATCATATACCCAACTTACGTCTTTGTGCCCAACCCTATCATACTCGAGAGAATGTACTTGCAGTACTAGTGGTTTATTGTACTTGTTCTTTAGATTAATTCCTGCAAGAAAAGTCATCCAATCATGGGCGTGAATGATGTCAAAGGTTAAATTTCCGGCAAGCTCTTCAACCAATTTATTATATAAAAAAATTTTATCCCTTACATTTTCTCCGAAGATGTCCACGTCTTCATAAAGGAGCTTTTCTGCAACTTTATTTGTTTTTTTTTCTCCTGCGTGTAATGCTACTATCGTCTTCTTTTTTACTATACTTTTTGCGAATGAATTTTCTTTATATTCAGTGGAGGTGAAGTACGGGTCTAATCTTACAGCTATTTCAAATTTTCCTTTATCCATATGCTGGATGTATTCATGCTCAATGTTGGCTATTTGTTCAGGATTTAAATCTTCGCTGCTCAATATTATTTCTTCATTGACTTTTGCCTTGGATACTTTTGGATAAATAGTTGTGAGATCAACTTTTTTTGAGAGTGCATTGTTGAGCCCTTCACAGGCTACCCCTACACCACTGGTGATCGAAGGATGGTATTTCCAAGCTAAAGAAAGTACTTTCATTTAGAAGATCGATTTTTTTTAGTCAAGATATCAAAACAAAAATATTATTGATATTTAGTACAGAAAGTTAAGGATTATAATTCATAATATATCACAAATGAAGAGGAATATACTTGACTAAAACGGGCAAGTAAAATACGATAAATTGTGCATGCCAATGAGCGAAAATCTTAAACCAATAGATCTGTGACCCAACTCAATAATTAAATATGAAAAAATATATAATTATTGAAATTTGTAACGACAAACTTGCATATTATTCAATACGAACTGATAACGATTGTTGCTATTGAAATAACCATTTATTGAAAATAAAAAATGTGATGTGAGGAAATGGTTAAAAAATATATTGTGCTATAAATAAAACAAATTTCTCCTTTACAAGTTAAATTCACTTACTTTCGATATTTAATTTTAACCAATAAATTTAATCAAAAATGATATCTATGAAAAAGTCAATATTAGTGACACTTACAATTATTCTTTCGACAGCACAATTATTTGCGCAATCAGAAAATGACTATATAGAAATAGTCAGAGATGTATTAAAAACAGAAAAAAAAGTAGCAATTGCCGAAGTTATGGCTTTAAGCGATGCGGATAGTGCACCTTTTTGGGAGATGTACAACGAGTACAATTTTGAACTTTCAAAAATTCAGAACAAGCGTATTGCTTTGATAAAAGAATTTGCTGCCAATTATGAAAACATGACAGACGAAAAAGCAGATGAGCTGTGGCAAGGGGCAATATCTTTTCGGCAGGAAGTGCTAAATCTGAAGAAAAAATATTACAAAAAGTTCAAAAAAATAATGCCGACCGGAAAAGCAGTCATGTATTTTCAGGCAGAAAATAAAATCGAGTCGATGGTGGATGCTTCCTTGGCTATGGAGTTACCCTTTATCCAAACAAAATAGAGTTTAATACGGAAAAATAATGAGTTTGAAATAATAAACTCTTTATTAAGTACTACATTGAAAGGCATTAGTTAAACTAGTATTTTAGCTAATGTTTTTTTTTGAAGGTCACTTATATTTTCATGCACACTTTTTTATAATATATGTCGGGTAATTATTTATTCATTTTTTTTAGTGGATTTACTTTTGCGGTAGGCGGAATAAACTTGGCAATTGGATTTTCAAATATAAAAGATCGATCATATTTATATTTTGGCCTTTTAAGTCTATTTGCCAGTACATTCCTTTTTTCCCAGATATCAAATAATTCCGACTTTGTCTTTGTTGACTTTTCTGATGTGGTCAGTATTTTTACTGCCGCCACTTTCTACGCATTATTTTTATGGTTTATAGGAGAATTTACTAATTATAAAAAAACAAAGGTACAGGTTGCGATTACCATTGTATTGGGACTTGATGTAATACTTTATTTCCTATACAAGAATTCAATAATCACTTCGCAAAATTGGGAATTAATGGCCCATATAACAATTCTATCTATTAGTGTATATGGAATTGTAGCTGGATTATTAGGGCTGAAAAAAATAAATACTTTATGGAGGTCAATCTATTTTCTAATGATGATTTGCTTGTTTATTCTGACGATTCTGGTTGGATTGAGCTTGTCATTTGATATTCATTTAATCTTTGACCCCAAGGGATTTGCAAACCCTCTAGATTTTTTCCCGGTTTTCTTTTCCATAATTATGGGATCAAAAATGGGACATGACGTAGTACGTAGCTATCAATTGGATTCTGAGGTGGTCATGAAAGAAAGAAAATGGAGCTCTTTAATGGAAAATATAAACCTTTTAATCGTTGAACTTGACATGGGAGGTACAGTGAAATACGTGAATTCATACTTTAGCAAATTTACCGATTATCCAATGGGTGACATAGTTGGTAATAATTGGTTTTCATTGATGGCAGATGACCGAGAGAAAAATGAGATGTCCACAGTTTTCACTAAGATCATTGATGGTTCTGAAGTTCCAACTTATCAAAACCAAATAAGACTGAAGAACGGCATTGAAAAGAGTGTTCAATGGTCTAATATTCAATTGAAAGATATTAATGGAACAATCACTGGTGCACTTAGTATTGGAGCAGATGTGACCGAGCGTGAAGTTGCAATGGAAGAAATTAATAATCTCAAAAACCAGTTGGAAAAGGAAAATATTTTGTTAAAAGAAGAAATCAAATGGCAGGTATATTCCAATGAGATTATCGGTGAGAGCGATGCCTTGAAATATGTTATGAAAAGAGCCCACCAGGTTTCAGGTACTGACTCCTCAGTTTTGTTAGAAGGTGAAACCGGTGTAGGCAAGGAACTTTTTGCCAACTTGATTCACAGTAATTCCATGCGTAAGCATAAACCATTTATAAAAGTAAATTGTGCCTCTCTTCCAAAAGAGCTGATTGAAAGCGAATTATTTGGTCATGAAAAAGGAGCATTTACCGGGGCATTAAAAACCAGACAGGGTAGGTTTGAGCTGGCAGATAAGGGAACTATCTTTCTGGATGAAATAGGAGAACTCCCATTGGAATTACAGCCAAAACTATTGCGCGTTTTGCAATCGGGAGAATTTGAACGCATTGGGAGTGAAAAAACAAAAAAAGTAGATGTGCGAATAGTAGCTGCAACCAACCGGGATTTGCAACATGCATCAAACATGGGTCAATTCAGGCAAGACTTGTTTTTTAGATTGAATGTATATCCGATTACAATTCCTCCATTGCGACAACGCAAAGAAGATATCCCAATCCTGATCAGGCATTTTACAGAAAAAATAGGAAGGAAAATTGGTCGTAGGATAAAACAAATTTCAAAAGCAGATATTTTAAAATTACAGGATTATGTTTGGCCTGGCAATATTAGGGAACTGGAAAATGTGTTGGAAAGAGCCATCATTACCAGTGAAGGCGACACCATAAATTTGGATGACAATCAATTGAAATCATTAATTTCCAATCATATAAAAATTATTGCTGAGACCAACTCAATTACTACATTGTCAGATTCCCAAAAAAATCATATCCTTAATGTCCTCGAGGACTGTGATTGGAAAATTAACGGAGATGAGGGTGCTGCAAACAAGTTGGGAATGCCTCCAAGTACATTAAGATCAAAAATGAAAAAGCTAAACATTAATAGACTAAAAACATAATAATCAGCTTGAGTAATGACTTTTTCAATACAAATTTCCCTATTGGTAGTTGTATTAAATTTTATTTTTTCAACAACTCAGGTGCATTCTCAAGAGGAGGACTCAACAAAATCTCCTAACAAAAAACAACTTATAAGTCACGGGGTAAAAGGTTTTGAATTTACCAGCGCAGATGGCGAATATCTTTTGCAAATTCAATTTCGCGGTCAGTTTCGTATTGCCTACCCAAGAGATAGTGACCCGATCAACTTAACAGATTTTCAAAATGAACAACTGTACCTGAAAGTGAACAGGGCACGAATGAAAGTTGGTGGGCATGTTTTCAACCCTTGGCTTAAATACTACCTTGAATACGATTTGTTTGGTTCAAACCTATTGGATTTCCGAATGATGTTTGAAAAATTTCCCTACCTGAAATTGAAGGTAGGTCAATGGAAAGCACATTATAATAGAGAACGAATTATTTCGTCAGGGAAGCAACAAACTCTGGAACGGTCATTAATAACAAGGCCATTTACCATCGACAGACAAGAAGGTATTTCTGTATTTGGCAGATTAGATGGCAATGGTTCTTGCTGACTTCAACTACTGGGCCTCTATCTTTATGGGTACCGGCAGAGGAGCACGTGACAATGATGATGAAAACCCAATGTTGATGATGCGCTGGCAATGGAATTTCACCGGCAAGCCGCTTGAATTTTCCGGATCTAACTTGAAGTATTATAAAAAATTTACTGGAATATTGGCGTTTGCAGGCCTCACAAACCAAAGTCAATACACCAGGTTTTCTACAGCTGGGGGTGGTCAGTTGGAAGGCTTTGAAGACGGTGTTGCTGGCCAATACCGTGTCAATCAATTGATGGAAGAAACTGCCGGGAAGTACAGGGGTTTTTCGTGGCAGCAAGAATTGCACTGGAAGGAAGTGAACGACAAGGTAAATAACAAAATCACAACGTTAGCTGGAAATTTGTTTCAGCTTGGTTACTTTCCTCATAACAAATGGAACAAATTTTCCGACAAAATCGAATTCTATATCAGACATGCATTTTATGATCCAGATATCACTAGAGATTCCGACTTACAACAAGAGTTCTCAACAGGCATGAATTGGTTTATAAAGGGACATGCCAACTGAGTATTCCTATTTTTACTATTCACTAGACACCGATCAATTGCATTCAGGCTCGCGGGTTCGCTTGCAGTGGGATGTATCTTTTTAGTGCTTTTTTGAAAGATTAAACCGTTTTCCAATAAACACCTTAATTTGCTCTGTGGGCAGCTCGAGGTTATATCCATTTTGAGATTTTCTACCGGTGCACATTTAAAAACCTGGTATCATAATCAGTTATAGCCCTCCATCATCACTCCTAAAATTTCTGGCACTAGTTTTGGCTTATATTAATTGATATAATAAAACTGTGTATTCAATTAACGTCAACGGATATATTCCTCAGCAAAAGTCAAAGGAATTCAAACAGCACATGAGGCAGCTGATTAGTCAACAGAACGAAGAATCAATAAAGTTTTCGGTTTTGCAGGATATGATCAATGAAGACCTTTACCAGGTAAAAGTGTCCTTCAATGACAAGGAGAGTATGTTTTCATTTATGAAGTCTGAAAATTATACTATGATTTCCGGATCATTCCGGGTGCTGGGGATGTTAAGAGAAAAATGCATTGCTGAATACTCTGATATTACGAATGAAAATTAAATTGAAAAAGATAAAGTTGCAAATGACGAAAATCAGGTAACGAAATATCGACACTTGGCGAAATGTCGAGACTTTATGAGGTATCAAGAAACATTTATAAAAAATACATACTACTAATTAACATGAAAATGAAAAACTATTCAATCTTATTTCTAATCGCACTATTTATCTATAGTTGTCAGCCATCACAAAATGGACAAACTACCGATGAAGATGAATCAGTTGCCAAGTACGGGCAAGAATTTAAAGGCAAAATTGCAAAGTCCTACGCAGATTCAGAAGAGTGGTGGCCTTCGTCACCTAAACCCCCTGAAGGAACACCCAATGTAATCATATTTCTTTTAGATGATACTGGTTTTGGTCACCTCGGCAGTTTTGGAGGATTAACAGAAACGCCAAATATTGATAAGCTGGCTTCAAATGGTTTACGATACAATAATTTTCACACAACAGCATTATGCTCTCCTTCCCGGGCCTCTATTATGGCGAGTAGAAATCACCATAGAATTGGACTTGGTTCTCATTCACTCACCGC